>CAYTDY010000080.1:0-9351 GCA_964436665.1 uncultured Desulfobacteraceae bacterium | reverse complement strand
GAATAGATAGTCAATTTTATTGTATTTGTGATGATAAAAAGGGCTGCTAAAAAAAGTAATCCCCCAAAAACCATTCCAACTAACTTTATTGCCTCCATTATGGCCCTAAACCTTTTTATCCATTCCTGGCTGTATTGTACCTCATCAATGCTATCCATTCTCTCTAACCTTTTTTTCAATCGATGAGGAAGAGAGTCCCCGCTTTCATCTCTAGAAAAAATAATCTCAAGGGAAGCAGGCAAAGGGTTCTCCTTTAAACCATCAAGCAGCCCAGCCCTGTCTCCCAGTTGTCTCTTAAGATTTTCCAAGGCATCATCTTTGGAAATAAATTTTTTGATAGTTACCCCAGGAAAATTGATCAGTTCTTTTTTTATATTTTCAAGGACAACTCTATCAGGTTCCCCTTTGAAATAAACAGATATGCTCAGGGATCTTCCCCATTCCTCTGTCCAATAATTCAGGTTTAGGAAAATAAGTAGAAAAACATTAAAAATAAGGAATGCTATGGCCATAGTGCCCACACCTACCAAATGAACTAATCGATTTTTAAAAATATTGGCCATAGCCTGCCTGATAAAATAACCAATGAATGTTTTCCTCACCTGAAAATAGCCCCCTCACTCAACTTACAAATTTTTACTCATTTTTATCAAGCTCAAATGTCAAATCAAATCCAAATGACAAATACGAAAACCGTTTTATTTTTTTATTTTTCCTTTCGATGATATTTTTCCGTAAATAGGCAATTTTTTAAGATCTTAAATCTTTTTTTCATCTGGATTTTGAACTTCGTTTGACATTTGAGCTTTGGAATTTGCCATTTATGTTTAAATCAACTAAACATGTCTCTCATATTTTCATAGCTCTTTATTGCTGAATGTCATGGATGTTTCATTTATACTATCCTGCCTTTATTGAGGATAACTATTCTTCTCGTCGTATCCCTTAGCAATTCCTGGCTATGTGTTGCCACAATTACTGTTGTGCCCCTGCTATGTATCTCTTTTAAGAGGAGCATTATCTCAATAGTTAGATCAGGGTCAAGGTTGCCAGTTGGTTCGTCGGCCAAGAGAATCAAAGGATTATTTATTATTGCCCGGGCAATAGCAACCCTCTGCTGCTCACCACCTGAAAGCTGAGGAGGATAGTAACCCTCCTTATTTACCAAATCCAGATACCTAAGTGTCTGGTGAACCTTTTTGCGTATCATAGATAACGGAAAACCCATTATTTCCAGAGCCAGGGCAACATTTCCAAACACATTGCGTCCCGGAAGCAACTTGAAATCCTGAAAGACTACTCCTATTCTTCTACGTAAAAATGCAAGTTCCCTATCCCTGATCCTATTAAGGTTTCTTCCATTTACCAAGGCATTTCCGCTTGTGGGTTTTTCTGCACAGAAAATTATCTTTAGCAGTGTGGTTTTTCCTGCACCACTAGGTCCTGTAATGAAAACAAACTCTCCCTTCCTTACTTTCAAGCTTACATCTATGAGGGCTGGATTTTTTGATCCAAAGGTTTTATAAACATTGAATAGCTGGATCATTTTAAAAGGAAATAGAAATTAGGTGTTTTGCCACAACCTGCCCGCCATTGCTATGCGCATATGGCAGGCGGGTTGGAAAATTGGGGTAACTTTAGATGACATAAATCGGTTGCCACTAAAAAGATTATGGTTTCTGCTACGGATAGACATTCCGAAATGTTTACCCTGTTAGAATGCCCCGCTTGCCCTGTTAAATGATTGCTTGGGAGTAACCTGCTTTAAGCAACATACTAAAACATAGATTGCCAATATATATGGGACCAAAGCCACTTATTTAGCAGGGTGAAAAGCACAGGGATTCTCTCCAAAATAGCATTCCCCTTTTTTACCCCGTTAAATTTCCTGATGAAAACCCTATTTAACGGAGTGAACACGGGGTATAATGTCCCGTGTGAAATCTAACAGGGTTTACTTTTTAGGCTTCAAGGATAAGCGAGCTTGGCCTTCCGGTCACTTGGCATATTCAGTGGCTCTGGTTTCTCTTATAACTGTTACCTTTATCTGTCCTGGGTATGTAAGATCTTTTTCTATCTTTTGTGCCACTTCCTTGCATATCATTGTTGCTTCAAAATCATCTATCTTATCACTTTCTACTATTATCCGCAGCTCTCTGCCGGCTTGGATTGCATACGACTTAGTAACGCCTTTAAAAGACATGGCTACTTCCTCCATGTCTTCTAACCTCTTCACATATGACTCAAACATCTCTCTCCTGGCGCCAGGTCTTGCACCAGATAGAGTATCGGCCGCTTGAAGAAGGACATCCACAACAGAGGTAGCCTGGGTATCTTCATGGTGAGCAGCTATGGCGTGAACCACCACATCAGATTCACCATACTTCTTGGCAAGGTCTGCACCTATAATCGCATGTGCCCCTTCTACCTCATGATCTACTGCTTTACCGATATCATGGAGAAGGCCAATTCTTTTGGCCTGTTTTACGTCTAAGCCTAACTCCGACGCCATTATGCCACATAAGAAGGCGACTTCAATAGAGTGCTGAAGAACATTCTGGGCATAACTTGATCTATATTTTAACCGACCGATTAGTTTTACCAATTCTGGATGGATGCCATGAACTCCGATATCAAAAGTAGCCTGTTCTCCGGCTTCTTTTATGTTTATCTCAATCTCTCTGCCCACTCTTTCCACGATCTCTTCGATCCTGGCTGGGTGAATCCTGCCGTCTTCAATTAATCTCTCTATGGCGACCTTAGCCACTTCTCTCCTGATCGGATTAAAGCCTGACAGGACCACCGCCTCAGGTGTATCATCAACTATAAGATCTATTCCTGTTGCCGCCTCCAGGGCCCTAATATTCCTGCCTTCTCTTCCAATAATTCTCCCTTTCATCTCATCGTTTGGTAGATTAACCACAGATACACTCTCTTCAGCCACATAATCACCGGCATATCTCTTGATGGCCAAGGTCAAAATCTCCCGTGCTTTTCTATTAGAGATCTCTCTTGTTTCGACCTCTATTCTCTTTATAAGCTTAGAGGCCTCATGACGTGCCTCTGATTCCATAGAGGAAATAAGCATCTCTTTTGCCTCTTGTGCTGAAATCCCGGAAATTGTCTCTAATTTACGCTTCTCTTCTCCAATTAGACCATTGAATTCCTCTTCCTTTTTCTTTAAAGCATTCCCCTGATTAGCTAAGTTTTCTTCTTTTTTGGCAATGAGTGATTCTCTTTGCTCAAATTGTTCAACTTTTTTATCTAAGGTTTCCTCTTTTTGAAACAACCTTCTTTCCTGACCCTGCAATTCCTTTCGTCTTGACCTTGTCTCCTCCTCAAAATCGAGCTTCATTTGGTAAAGCTTGTCTTTGGCTTGCAGCTGGGCCTCTTTTTTAATGTTTTCTGCCTGCTTGCTGGCATCAAGGATAACCTTTCTTGAGTAGTTCTCTGCGGAATCAATCTTATTCTCTACCATTCTTTTGCGGATGATGATACCAATCACCACTCCAGCTACTATTCCTGCCAGCGCAACAATAAATAACTTAGCGACCAACATATTTTCATCACCGCCTTTTATTTTTCTAATTCTTAAGGAAAAAGAGGGGTTAATAGAGGGGTTAGTGGAATGATAGTTAATTGATGCTAAATAGAATTTAATAACACAAAGTGTTAAATAAAAACTTCAAAAAATAGAGAAACTACAATACAGCTATCCTGCATGCGAGCTATTTGTTAAATAATTATATATGACTGCACTATTTTTACAATATATTATGATATCTACACCTGTCTTATTATAGAAAATTCAAACTACAATTTGCTCCTCAGCCCTAGGCTATCAATCCGCTCTTTATTTTCCCCCGCTGCAATGCCGTGTCAGCAGATCCTTTTGAACCGAACCTCAGTCAGGTGGGCATTTCGTTACCCCATTAGGTCTTTTTCAAAAGCTAAAAAGACACACAAAGGCAAGAGGAAATTCCCTTTTCATTAGTGTTGGCTCAAAAATCTTCCGCCAATCACGAACATAGCAGGGGAATGATTTATTTTAATACTATATTCAAGTTTTGTATTAATCTCTGGGACCTGTTATTGATTTCGGATAATAAAACCTCCTTTTCTTTTATGAGCTGAAAATAATCACCTGCAATGTCAAGAGCAGCTAAAATAGCTGTCCTATCCTCAGATAATTCCTTTTTAGAATCATTTATCTCTTTTAGTTTTTCGTCCACGTATGCTGCTGCTTTCAATATCTGTTCCCTATCATCCGAGCCTCTTATAGCATATTCCCTATCTCTTATTTTAATCTTGACCTTTTCGTCCATTGTGTACATCTTTTAGGTTATAAATCAAATTCTTCTATTTTCTGTAAAAGAGTTATTATTCTTTCTCGGACTAAATCTCTGTCAGTCTTTAACGTCTCTATCTCTTCATTAATTGATTCAATCTTTTCCCCCTGGACTTGAACTTTCTCCTCTAAGTTAATCTTTTCCTCTTTAAGAGAGCCCATCAACGAGACAAGCGATTCGACCTTCTGTTCTAATAGAGCAAATTGTTCTAATTCATCTAATCCCATATTGTCTTCAAACTCTCTAATGCTTTTAGTATATCTGCTTTGCAAATAAAGTCAAGTGATAAGAAAATAAGGTAGTGTCCTAAGTCAATGGCGGATCCAGATTCCTTTTTCCAAGATTTAGGGAAAGGCAAAGTTATTTAATAGCGATCAACTTCAAAGACTCAAACTTCATTTTGTCTATTTTCTTCGTGGCAAAAGCAAAACCGGTTTCTTTGAATAATGGACAACCTGATATGCAACACTTCCCATGGCCCATCTCGTCATCTCGGTATCACCATGGCTTGCCATGGCGATCAGGTTAACATCTTCCTCTTCAGCAAATTTACAGATTTCCTTTGCCGGGTTACCTGCTTTTACAACAAATTTGTAAATAATATTAACTTTACTTTTTACTTTCTCTAATACTTTATTTTCAAATTTGTTAAAATATTCCACTGCCTCTTTCTTCAGCTCTTCTTCTTCTGAAGGCCTATCTTCTGTAAGTAACGCGGTGGATTTCACAACATGGAGAAAATAGGTGGTTGGTGAAAGCTTTTCTGCAAGCCTTAAAAGATCTAATAAGATTTCTATGCTTACTTCTTCAGAACGGATGGACCAATCAAGAGGAATAAGTATTTTTTCAATCATCTTTGCCTCCTTTTTTTATAAGGTTGTTAAAGACAATCTGTTTCTCGAAAAGTTAAGGTTTGCTTGCCATAGTTGAAGCCTGCTATCAGCCTGATTTTTTTCAGTATTCTAACACAATACTGAAATTTTTTGAAGTTTCAATATGATACAATCATAGCAGTAGTTGATACCGCGAATAGCGTTCGCCTTACCCAGCTGGTAAAGGCCAATGGACGTGGGATCGCGTCTTTTACCAGTCCAGGTTCAAAGCGTTGTTAGACATAATTCTATCTTTTCGGCATAAAGAGCTCCACCCATTAAGGTATAAAGAAAATCATTCCGTAAGAGTTACTCAGGTTAGTCAGGTCCGATTTTGTTAGTATTCTTTTCGCGTACCCCCAACTCACGGCCGAGATTAACTCCTAACACCATACCAATTAGTGCGCCAACAAACCAGCCTTTCGGACCTCCTAGAAAGGCGCCCACAATGCAACCCAAACAGCCAAGGGCAGGTCCCAGTACGCCAGCAATTAATGCAGGTTTTCCTCCCCATTGCCGGGCACGGTAAGAGCCGATGGCTATACCTACAAATGCGCATAGGAAGACGGCGATAAATCCTCCCAAAGACCCTGCTATCATAATGCCAGGTGGAATTTTGTCAGGAATAGTTCCCAAAACTTCTTGCCAGGCTTTTGATAAGTAAAATATCAACCCCACACCAAGGAAAAATCCGAAAAATCCCCAACATAAGAAATAAAGCAATACCCCCTTGCTACCAAGTCGGTTTTCAGAATGTTGAGATAATTTAGATTTTATTTCACCTCTTACGTATCTGGAATAAAAAAAATAAATGATTTTGCAAAGGAAAACCACTAAAGTACCGGTTAATAATGGAAAAACAATAAGTCGAAAAAGAGGTTCCAGGAAAATATCAATGTGAGTTGATTTCTCAACAAAGATAGCAAATCGGAAGTACAAATTAGAAAACACGTTCAGAAATGGAAATAATATTGACAAGATGTTCAAACAAAAAACAGCAGCTGCTGTAACCAGAATCTGCGAGATAGTTGCGAATGGAAATACTTTTTTCATCTGTTTTTTGACAAATCACACAATTCGACGTTTAAGCATTTCTTCCTGAATAGGTAGTGCTACTTAATACCCCACTAAATAGCAATCTAATCCCTTAATATGTAAGCTCAGGTTTCTGTTTCGTGCCAAAGCAACGCTTTGGAAAATTCCGGAAATCGTCAAGGTTTCTTTTGGCAAACGAAAGTCTGCATGGCTAATGGGTGGTCTGGCTGACAGGCGCGGCGTAGTCCGCGATCCGGTATTCCAAATCCCAGTCGGTTTTTTTCACGCCATCGGCCAGCAGTTTGCAAAAAGAGTGCAGCAAAGTGGGATTGAATGTAATCTCCAGACCCTGTCCCTGCTCCGGGTACAGGCACAGCACCTGGGTGTTGCCCGGTCCAGGTTTCATCTGAATTTTAGAGACCAGCACCGGTTCCTCGCCCAGCGGCCGGCGGATTTCCGGTTCTTCCTGGTACTGGGTGGCAAAATCCGCCCGTGCTATGGCCTGTTCATGCTGGAACGAGAGCACGGCCTGTCTGGTCTGGGGATCTGCGCTCATCCCGGACTGGGTCTTACTCAGTATCTGTTGCAGGGTCTGCCAGAGCAGTTTGACGTAACGCCGGGTGAACCAGAATTTGAATTCGGCCCGATCCGTGGTTTTGAGGCGGAACATCAGCCGATCCTGCACCGGTACGAAGACGATTTGCATCTGATGAATTTTCTGGCTCATGCTGGTATTGTTAGCAGGAATGAATATTCCCAATTAGCCAATTGTTTGTGAAAAGTAAGCTACTACAACCAATGATCTGCGAAAATTCAGAAATTTTCAAGGTTTGTTTTGGTAAACATAAGTTTTTCGTGTTTTTTAAAGTTCGCAATCATAGCAGAAACATGTAAAATCAGTTGACCAGAGAATGACACAATATATGGATATTTTCAATAATAAAGCGGGGCCATTCCTCCCCAAAGTGCATAACTCTCTTGATGGCATGATAGGCAGAAGTAACAAGGTTTACAACGAACACTACTTAATCCTCAATACCAAGCTTATTGCCAGGCCACTAAGCCCACAAAAAACAAGCCAGATAAGATGATAGCTTCCCAAGGTATCAAATACCCATCCAGCTAAAGTTGGGCCTATAATCCCTCCAATTGATGCAGATCCCATGGTGATCCCGATCATTTTGCCAAAGGAATCTCTTCCAAAATATTCCCTTAGAATGGATCCTCTTAAGACCATACTTCCCCCATAACCTGAGGAGAAAAGCAGAAGGAAAAGGAAAACAACCCCTATCACATGCACATAACAGAAAGTTAGTACTCCCACACCCATAAAGAGGAATGCCATCGCCATCACGTGCCTTTTCTCAAAGACATCGCTTAACCAGCCAAAGCCAAACCTTCCGATGATGCTGAACAGCGGAATGGCTCCGGCCACCAGTCCAGCAGTTGTCCTTGACATTCCAATGCTGCTGAGGTAGGGCATGACATGGATTACAACTGCTGAAAGAATCATCATCCGTATTGCTTCCACTATGTTTAAATACCAGAAGGATCTCTTTTTAAGCACCTCCTTAATGCCAATTTCGACTCCCTTGCTTTGATTTTCGAGGTTTTTGATTGGATCCGCCGATAACTTACCATCGGGAAGATAGCCATATTGTTCTGGCTTGTTTCGAATGGCAAAAGATAAAGGTATTCCAAGGACCCACATCCCTAATCCAAGGATGATCAGAGTGGTCCTCCAATGATAAAGGTCAACAAGGTGAACGATGACGGGAACAAGCAATCCACTAGCACCAAATCCAGATATCGTTATGCCAAGTGCTATCCCAACGTCTTTATGAAACCAATTAGCCACCACAGTCATGATCACTACGCTCGCACATCCTCCTGCCCCAAATGCAAGGAACAAAAAAGAGCCATAGAACATAGCAAGAGATTGAGTAAGACTGAGGAAAATGAGTCCGAAGCCGACTGTGATTGTTCCATACAAAATCAGCCTTCTTGAACCAAAGCTATCAACAAGGAAGCCTATGAGAGGGGCAAAGATCCCCATTTCTAAGCCCCGTAGGCTGGCGGCAAGCGATATTTGCGTGTAGCTCCAGCCAAACTCCTTTACTAATGGCTCAAAAAAGGCGGTAAAGCCATAGAATATAACACTGCCAACATAGAGGCTAATGAGGAAACAAGAAAGTACAATCCACCATCCATAAAAGATATTTTTAATCACAGATTCTATAAGATTAGTTTAGGTTGAACAAGAAACAATACGAATTAATGATTGGCGGTATAGTCTACAAGGTGAGGCATGTCAATATCTCGTTTAGTTTTAGAATAACTATTACAAGTGCACAGACGGTCATGTAGTTGCTCAGAAAAACTGAGCCATGATAGAATAACAAAAAGCCTCCATGTTGTTATCCCCATTCTAAACATCCCCCTTTATTAGAGAAGGATCTCTATGGTAGACAGGTCATCGAGCAACCCTCCGGAAATTTTAAAGTCTGAGGTCAGATCTTTATAAATGCAAGAAAATGAGGGAGGTGGATTTATGGAATGATTTACCTTGGTTCGATAAAACTTTTCAGGCGGGAAAAGTATAGATTTGTATCACAATACTTAAATTTTTTGGCCTTTTATTTTTTTACAATGGGAAGTGGTCAGATCTTCTCTTGACTCATCTGCAGTAGGGACAAGCAAGTACTTCTGGCGCGACATAGCCAGTTGTCATTTTGATGATAATGCATATATCTTGCCATGACCACATTCCAGGGAAAATACAGCCATGTTGCCGATATAGTTTAGCTATGTCAGGATTTCAGGGAAGTGATAGTTGAAGGAATAAAAGAAACCTCAACACCAAGAATGGCAAAGTCAGGCCAAAAAGGATACTTTCATGAGTGAAGGTTTCTTATTAAACCTTAATTACTTGATATTTCATGTTTTGTTCTGTAATCTTCAATAAAATCAGACAAGATCTCAATCAGTTATAGTTGCCCGGCACATCAGCTTTTCATTATACCAGAGCGGGAATTGAGAAATGATTGTCAAGCAGGAAAATCTAAACCGATAGCGATGGCCAGTGCTCGATTAAG
>CAYTDY010000079.1:0-9365 GCA_964436665.1 uncultured Desulfobacteraceae bacterium | reverse complement strand
TCTTAGAGTATACAGATAAGGCATTTGTTTTGAATGGCTTTTCTAAACTCTATGCTATGACTGGATGGAGACTCGGATATGTGATTTCCCCAAAGGATTTTATCAGGCCTATGCAAAAGATACAGCAAAACTTCTTTATCTCAGCTAGCAGTGTCTCGCAGTGGGCAGGTATCGCAGCTCTAAACAAAGCAAAGGGAGATGTTGAAAGAATGAGAACCATATTCGACCAAAGAAGGCTCTATATGGTCAAAAGACTCAGAGAACTTGGTTTTGGAATCAGTGTTGATCCAGTTGGGGCATTTTATATCCTGGCCAGGGCAAAGCATCTTTCCAATAATTCCTACGAGCTGGCATTTGAGATTTTAGAGAAAGCAGGGGTAGGTGTTGCACCCGGTATCGACTTTGGCTCAGGAGCCGAAGGATACCTCAGGTTTTCCTATGCAAACTCCCTTGAAAATATCACTGAAGGACTCCGAAAGATAGAGGAATTTCTAAAAAATAAGTAAATTGATACTTGATACTGGATGCTCGATACTGGATGGTTCTAGGTTGGGAGTTTCAAATTTCAAGTTTCAAGTTTCAAATAACCAATGCCAATGCAAGTCTCCTTTTTAAAAAGCGCCACACTGCCTGCACAATTCCCCCCACCAGATAGACCAGAAGTTGCCTTTGCCGGTAGATCAAACGTAGGAAAATCCTCTCTCATAAATAGACTGGTAAATTCCCGAAAACTGGCTCGGACAAGTTCGCGACCAGGCAGGACAAGGTCCATCAACTTCTTTTCTGTTGGAAAAGCGCTGTATTTAACAGACCTTCCTGGTTATGGGTATGCAGGTGTCCCGTTAAAGGTCAGACAGAATTGGAAAAAACTTGTTGAATCTTATTTAAAAAAAAGATCCAACCTAAAAGCAGTTGTGGTAATCATGGATATAAGACGGGAGTTAGGGGAAGGAGATCTGGATCTCTTGAATTGGCTAAAGTCATTCCAGATAAAGTCAATTATTGTGCTTACCAAGGTAGATAAATTATCAAGGAGCCAGGTGAATAGGCAGATTGATCTTATTTCAAGCCAACTCATAAAGGAAAACTTTAGTCAACCCATCACCTTTTCCGCCAAAACAGACCAAGGAAGACAAGAACTCTGGGAAAGGATAAATGAGGCATTCTAATAGGTTGAGTAGTTGAGTGGTGTATTGGTTGAGTGGGTCTTGATTTAACGACTCTATTAGCCTGTAACAAATAAATCCTTGAAAAAGTTCATCATAGCTGATTGCTCTCTAACGTTATCACCTTGATTTATTCGATTAAGCTTTTCGGAATATTGCATACCATCCGGTTCTTGTAAACTTTTATTTAGGGTAACCGGTGATTTCGCGGATACGTTCATAGAATGGTTTTAGGCGTTTGTACATCTTTTTATACACATCATAGTATAGTTCACTATAGAGATTATGGGTTTTCATATTAGGCTCAAAAACTTCCCCCACACGGGTCATGGCTTTAACTGCAGATTTGAAATCACTGTGCAGGCCAAGCCCGACAGCTGCATCTATGGAAGCTCCGAGACCGGAAGTTTCATAAAGATGGGGTCTGGCAGTCGGCATACCGAAGATATCTGCCGTAAGCTGCATAGCGCTTTTACTTTGACTCCCTCCGCCCGATACCCTCAGATTTGTTATAGGAATACTGGTTCGTTTTTCTATACGTTCTTTTCCTTCCCTGAGTGCATAGGCCAAACCCTCTAGGATCGACCGATAAAGATGTGCTCTGGTGTGAACGTCACCAAAGCCAATTATGGCGCCTTTGGCTTCAGGACCCGGCAGTTTTAACCCCGGTGACCAGAAAGGCTGGAGCATAAGACCCATGGAACCTGGAGGAATATTCTCCACGAGTCTTTCAAATAGGTCCTCGGCTTCCAAGCCCTGCCTGGCAGCCTCACGTTGTTCCGGATACCCGAATTCCTCTTTAAACCAGTTTACCATCCAGTATCCGCGATAAATCTGCACTTCGATGGTGTGATATTTTGGTACAGCAGATGGATATGGAGGGAGCAGAGGTATTGCTTCAATATATTTCTTGCTGGTAACGTTAATTGTGGCTGTTGTACCATAGCTCAGACAACCGATGGAAGGATCGAGACTTCCCGAACCTATCACTTCACATGCCTTGTCAGCCGCAGCTGCGATCAGTGGCAGCCCGGCCGGAAGACCTGTCTCTGCAGCAGCCCTTTGGGTGATATTTCCAAGCACCTGGCCAGGTGGTATTACTTTGGGCAGCATACTGCGATCAACGGGCAGTACTCCCCATTTCCAGTCCCGGTTTGAAGCCCATCGAAGTTTTTTGTAGTCAAAAGGGATATAGCCAACCTGGCATCCGATGGAATCGACGAATTCCCCGGTCAATCTGTATGTAAGATAACCTGAAAGGAGCAAATATTTATACGTGTTTTGCCAAAGGTCAGGCTGATAAGTGTGTATCCAATTGGCTTCGGCCTCTGCCTGGAAATAGGCAATCGTCTCACGCAGGCGAATAAGTTTAAAGAGTAAGCCCCATAGCCCTCCAAGGGGACGCAGTCCATGAGTTTTACGTTGATCCAGCCAGACCATAGCAGGACGAAGGGGGCTTCCGTCCCTGTCAACATTGATTACGGTACCTCTTTGTGTTGTAAGTGCAACTCCGGCTATCCATTCTTTATAGCCTTTCTCCTGCTGCCACAGTCCCTGACAGGCATGGCAAAGAGCCTTCCAGAATACCTCCGGGTCCTGTTCTGCCCACCCGGGGTGATCAGAATAATAGGGCGTAAAGGAAATGATCTCCTTTGCCACAATCCGGCCTTCAAGATCAAAGATCAAGGCCTTAATACTTTGGGTTCCATTGTCAATGGCCAGCAGCAGGTCTTTGGTAGTCATAATACACTTCTTAAGAAAAAACCTTCGACTATTACAGAGTGTCTTATGTATGTTTTCGGTTCGATCTATTATTTCCCGGATATAATTTTTTGAAAAAAGTCCTTTAAATTTTCCCTGAATTTTCTGAAAGAGAAAAGTTTAGACCAAGCAGGTTCTGCAGCATATTTTTGCGGCAGTGAATAATAACAGTGCCGGTGCTTAAGATAATTCTTTATTTCTTCCCTCCAGAGTTTCTTATCTCATGGCAATGCATCTTTGCAAATTTTATGGATACGCTTAAGATATGCCTTTCCTCCCTGTGATGTCAACAAATCTATGCACAGGACGAATTTAAACTTGACACACAACCATCAATTCCCTATATTTCTTTCTATACAAAACGAGCACTTATCAATCAATACAATTTAAGGTAATCGTGGAACCGCAACGGTAATTTCCTTCTGGAAATGCCCTTTTTCTTGGTCTGCGAAGCTGTGCTCAGTTCCACCTTTTTGGGGCGAGTTTCCGGTTTCGCAATTTCCCTTCGGGGCAAAGCCCTTAAATCTAAAAAATAAGGAGGATCGTTATTATGGCCTTACAAAAAAGAAACACATCCGAAGAATTTGAAAAGGCGATCCAGATTGGTCGCCCGCCTAATATTGTCCAATTGTTCCCCAATTCCAAGGCCTTGATTGTTAGCGGGAAGGTTATTGACCGGGCCATGATTGAGAAGGGGAAGGCCATGACTATTGCGGCCAACGGCCGAAACCACTTTGTAATTCGTGGGGCACTTAAGGCCGCACAGCGGGCAAATGCTGCCATCATTATTGAAATCGCCAAATCTGAAGGGGGCGCAAGTGCTTATTGTGCAGTTAACTTTTGGAATATGGCAAGACAGGTAGATGCGGTTTGTAATGAGCTGGGCATTACCGTGCCAGTGACTATACATGCAGATCATTATGGCATCAATGGTAATAAGGATGTGGAAACAGCCAAAACCGAAATTCCGTCACTTTTTGATGCGGGTATCACCTCCATTGCCATTGATGCCTCACACCTACCTGACGACGAAAACCTCCTGGCAAATATCGCCCTCAATCCCTATGTGCCCAAGTGGGCCGGATATGAGACCGAAGTGGGTGAGATAAAAGGAAAGGAAGGTCTTTCAACGGTCGATGAAGCCTTATTCTTGATCCAAGGGCTTAACGCCCACGATATTTTTCCTGACTGGATCGCCTTGAATAATGGAACCACCCACGGCATTGAAGCCAGCGATAAGGGTATACAGGTACCGTTAACAACAGAGATCCATAATGCCCTGGCCAAATATAAGGTATCAGGGGCACAGCATGGGACCTCGGGCAACAATTCCGAGCGTCTCAGGAATATAACCCAAAAGACCCACACTACCAAAGCCAATGTGGCGACTGCACTCCAGATGATTACCTGGGGTGTGAAGGTCAATGAATATGGCAACGCCCTTTTGGATGAAAATGGGGAATTTGTTAAGATGGCAGGCGAAGGGGTTACAGAAGGTCTGTGGGCTGAGATAGTCGAGTATGCCAACAAGAATGGTCTCAAAGGCGGAGATTATAAAAAGCTCAACCTTCCTTTTGAGAACAAGATGCAGGGTCTGCCCCGTGATGTGCGTGAAAGGATGGCAAAAGGGGTGGAAGACTTTGTCTATGAGCTGCTCATGAATGTGTTTAATGCCAGAGATACAGCACCTTTGGCCATTGAGGCCATTCTCAAGGCGGATTCCTATGCCCTGGGTCCGAAAGGGTCCCGCATTGAAGACCCTACCCGGTGGACTGAGAGACTGATTCATGAGCGGGCATCCAAATTAAATGTGGACAAAGGTGCGGCAGGGGATTTTGATGATTGAGGTGAACTAAAGTAGCTAAAGCCCGCCCTCCCCGTCCCGAGACCGAGACGGGATCGGGAGACGCTATGTGCTCTTATCAACCTATTAAAATTATAGACCAGGCCTGCCCAACATTCGGCAGGCGGGTCTGGGCCAGGGTTATAAGTGGCTAAAGTTTAAAGTTGTCCGTTGACCTTTGTCTGTAAAAAAATCCTTAATTCCTAAATTCGCAATAGTTACTTGCTTTTTTTGACGAGCAACGAGATACCAGGCACCAGTATCAAGTAACAAGTATCCAGCTAGAGCCCATAGGCCTTTATCTTTTTATGTAAATTGCTTCTCTCCACTCCTATAGCTTCGGCAGTTTTAGAAATATTTCCTCCGAACTCTTTTAATTTGCTTTCGATAAAGTTTTTTTCAAACATCTCTCTTGCCTCCTTGAAGCTGTCAGAAGAAAAAAAGGATTCCATTTTACTCTCTTCGATTCTGGATGTGTTAAATGGAGGGGGTATATCTCCTGCATGAATTACCTTACCAGGATACATAATAGCCATCCTTTCTACCAGGTTTTTAAGTTCCCTGACATTGCCAGGCCAGCTATACTTCTTTAGCAATTCCAGGGCTTCAGGATTGAGAAATTTGCGTTCCTTTTTTGTATCAAGGGAGAATTCATCTAAAAATTCATTTACAAGTTCTTGTATATCATAAACCCTCTCCCTTAATGGAGGAACCCTGATAGGTATAACGTTAAGGCGAAAGTAAAGGTCTTCCCTGAATGTTCCCTTGGCAATCTCTTCTTCCAGATTCTTGTTGGTTGCAACGATAACCCGAACATCAACCTTAATTGTTCTACTTCCCCCTACGCGCTCAAATCTCTGCTCTTGTAAAATGCGCAGAACCTTTGACTGAGCCTTTAGACTCATGTCACCGATTTCGTCTAAAAATAACATTCCATTATTAGCCTGATCAAATTTCCCTTTCTTCATAGTGGTAGCCCCGGTGAATGCCCCCTTTTCGTGTCCAAAAAGTTCTGACTCAATTAAATCATCTGGTATAGCAGCACAATTAACCTCTATTAAAGGTTTGCTATTCCTTTTGCTTAACCTGTGGATTGTATGGGCCACTAATTCCTTACCGGTGCCATTTTCTCCAACAATAAGAACCCATGCATCAGTTGGGGCCACAATCTTTATTTGCTCTTTTAATTCAGTGATGGCCTGACTATGTCCAGTAATCTGATACCTCTGCCGGTCTCTCTCTCTGAAAAGATCAAGCTCTGTCTCCAGCCTATTATATTTCAAGGCATTATCTACTGATAAAAGAACCTTCTCCAGCGAAAGGGGTTTTTCAATAAAGTCATAGGCGCCCAATTTTGTGGCCTTAACTGCAGTTTCGATAGTGCCGTGACCTGAGATCATAATTACCTGCACACCTGGATACAATTCCCTAATCCTCTCCAGTGTTTCTATGCCGTCGATATCAGGCATCCATATATCCAGTAATACAATATCCGGAATGGTTTCCTTTATTATATCCAGGGCCTTCAAACCTCCATCCGCATCAATAACCTCAAAGCCCTCATCAGTAAGAATACCATGTAAGGATTGAATTATGCTTGGCTCATCATCTACTATGAGTATTGTTTCTGCCATGTCGTTATCCGTTGTCCGTTGTCCGTTGTTTTTTGCAACTGACAACTGATATCTCTTTTAGCTTAACTTTAGGCACTTTACAGGCACAATCCCATCATCTCTCCTGCAATATAGGCAGCTTTTTCGGAAGCCCCACCTTCACCAAGTTTCTTTTTTACCAATTGTAATCCCTTTTTCATATCTTTTTTTAACCCATCATTTTTTAGTATGGCCAAACCTTCTTTTGCTAAACGAGGGGCTGTTGCCTCACCTTGAATCAATTCTGGAACTACAGTCTTTCCAGCAACTAAGTTTACCAAACCAATGTTAGACACCTTTGCAAGGCATCGACCGAAAATATAGCTTAGGTGGGACACCTTATAGGCTATTACCATGGGTGTTTCCATTATTGCTGCCTCCAGGGTAGCTGTACCTGATGCAATTAAGGCCAAATCTGCTATCTTTAATATCGCCTTTGTATCATACCTTCCAATTTTAATATCTATTTTGGCCTTTTTTATATAGGATGTGACCACATCCTCGCTCACTGTAGATGCTAAAGGAAAAATACAATACAGGCTAGGATAATCGCGGGAAATGATCTCAGCTGCACCGATCATTATAGGCATATGTCTTACAATCTCCTCATCCCTACTTCCAGGAAGCAATCCAAGTATTGGAGTCCTCTTATGGCTAATATCCAAACTTTCTTTTATCTTTTCCTCATCACTTTTAGGTAAAGATATATCCAGAAGTGGATGACCCACATATTCTACTTTTAAACCATATCTCCGATAAAATTCTTTTTCAAAGGGGAGAATAACCGCAACCCGGTCTACCCATTTAGCTATCTTTCTAACCCTACTTTCCCACCATGCCCATACCTGGGGAGGAATATAGTAAAGCACAGGGACACCAATTGAGTGGGCTTTTTTGGCTAAATTTAGATTAAAGCCTGGATAGTCAATAAGTATTAGCAGATCTGGAAGACTAACCTTTAATATTGTCTTTAATTCCCTCAAGGCCCGAAAGATGTATCTCAATCTGGGTATGACTTCCGTCATTCCCACCACAGCCATAGTTGATAATTGATACAGTACCCTGACACCAACCTTTTCCATCTCCAAGCCCCCAAGGCCAAAAAATATTATATCAGGGGCAAGCTTTTTTATTGCTAAAACCAAACGCGCCCCATATATATCTCCGGAGGCCTCTCCTGCCACAATCATTACGTTTTTTATAGGGCTCAATTTTAGGTGATGTCCGTTGATAGTTGTCAGTTGCCCATTAAAAGATGCTAAATACTTACGAATACAAATACAACGGACTACTGACAACTAACTACTGACATTACTCCTTTTTCTTTTTATCTGGTTAATTATAGAAAGGGAAACAGCAAGGGCCTTTTTTCCATCAACTCCAGAGACCTTAGGCTCCATCCCCCTTTTTATGGCCTCTACAAAGGATCTAATCTGATCGGCCAAGGGATCGCTATCAGGAAATTCATCCTCGCTATTGACTAGAGGGGATAGATCAGTAAAATTTTTCTTACCTTTTTTAATCTGAGTTATGCTGATCTTTCTTTTGTCATAATCAACTGATATATAGTTATCAGGTTGGAAAACCTGAATCATTCTAAAAGATTTTTTTGAAACACGACTGGATGTTAAATTTGCCACAGTATCATCGGCAAATATGAGCCTAACATTTGCAATATCTATTTTATCGCTAATAACAGGCATCCCAATGGCATCTATTTCTTTAATCTCCGAATTCACTATATGCATGATAATATCCAGATCATGAATCATTAGGTCTAAAACCACATCTACATCTGTCCCTCTCTTAGTAAAAAAGTTAAGCCGATGAGATTCGATAAATATGGGCTTAGAAACCAGTGATTGCATCTTAATTACAGCAGGATTAAAGCGTTCTATATGTCCTATCTGCAAAATAGCATTATTTTTTTCTGCCACCTCTATCAGCCTATCAGCATCCCCCAGTTTAAGGGTGATTGGCTTTTCAACTAACAGATGTATGCCATGGCTCAAAATATCATGTCCAATTTTAAAGTGGGATACTGTTGGAACTGCCAAACTTAGGCCATCCACATGGGGAAGAAGTTCAGTATGGCTATTGTAAGCTTTAGTATTATACTTACGTGCCATCTCTTCTGCCCTTTCAAGATTTATATCGGCAAGTCCGACAAGATCTATATCTTCCATGGAGGCATACTTCTGGGCATGAAATTCACCCAGGTAGCCCACTCCGACAACTCCTAATCTTAACCTTTGGTCCGTTTTCCGTTCCTTCATACTGCTAACTGCTTTATCTGGAAATGATGGCAATGCCGTTTCTATTTGCCAGCCTTATCATCTCCTCTTTATCAAAAATGAGGGTTTTACCAGTTTCTATTGCCAAAACAGATGCATTAACCTTTGACATAACCTTAACTGTGTCAAGACCAACAGCAGGCAGATCAAACCTAAGATCCTGATTGGGTTTGCTAACCTTAATAATCACCGCATCTTCTTTGGCTAATTGCCCTCCCCTTAATATTGCCTTATCAGTTCCCTCTATAGCCTCTACTGCTAAGACCGTCTTTCTTCTTACAACAACACAGTGCCCAATATCCAGGCGACCCAATTCTTTAGCTATCATCCATCCAAACTCTATATCCTCCATCTCCTCTTTACTCGGCTTTCTTTTTGTAAGACATCCAGATGGTGCCAGAAGTTCCGGGAGATAAGCAGTGGAACTTACAACGGTTATCCCTTCTTTTTCAAGCTCCCTAGCCACAGCCCTCCAGATGTCGTCATCATGGAAGATTAATAATTTTCCAGCGACTGCCAGCCCTTTTAGATCTGGTCTTACATTGGTAAACATGTTGGCCTTTGTGATCGCCCCTGCCATTAGAACATGACGTACCGCACTCGATTTGAGGACACTGATCAAATGACCTAATTGACCAAGCCCTACCCA
>CAYTDY010000078.1:0-9377 GCA_964436665.1 uncultured Desulfobacteraceae bacterium | reverse complement strand
TTTATTGGGGATAACACCAGAGATGCCATAAACAAGGGGCTTGCTGATTACTCACCGCTTTTTTTATCACAGATCCCGGAGCTGTTCCACCGCAGGCTTGTGCCCATAGATGTAGCCCTTATACAAACCTCACCACCGGACAACAATGGCTTCATGAGCCTGGGGGTAAGTGTGGACGTAACCAAGGCGGCGGTTGAGAACGCCTCGTTGATAATAACCCAGACAAACCCCAAAATGCCCCGGGTGCACGGGGATACATTTTTGCATATAAAGGATGTGGACTTCGTAGTTCCCCATGAGGAGCCATTGTTGGAGTATGAAGATAAGGTATCCGATGAGATCGCCCAGCTCATAGGGAATTACGTTGCACGCATCGTTGATGATGAGGACACGATCCAGGTGGGGTATGGAAGTATCCCCAATGCGATCCTCTCAAAACTGGTCCACAAGAAGAATCTTGGTGTACATACCGAGCTTTTATCAGACGGCATTGTGGACCTAATGAAAAAAGGAGTGATTGACAATATAAAAAAGAGCATTGATCGGGGAAAGACCATAGCCACCTTCTGTATGGGCACAAAAGAGACCTACCAGTATATCCACGACAATCCATCCATTGAATTTAGACAGGTTGACTACACGAACAATCCCCTTATTATCGCACAAAACAGGAACATGACCGCCATCAATAGTGCACTCCAGATCGATCTTACCGGGCAGGCCACTGCCGAGTCCATTGGGAAGACGTTCTACAGCGGTATAGGAGGTCATGCGGACTTCATGCGAGGAGCATTGCTATCAGCCAGCGGGAAAACCATTCTAACCCTACAGTCCACAGCAGAAAATGAAACAATATCCAGGATCGTGCCCTTCGTGTCCGAGGGTGCGGGAGTTACTTTGACCAGAGGGGATATCCATTATGTTGTTACTGAATATGGTATTGCGTATCTGCATGGGAAGAATATAAGGGAGCGAGCAATGGAACTCATCTCCATTGCCCATCCGAAGTTCAGGCCCTGGCTCATAGAAGAGGCAAAGAGATCCAACCTGATCTACAAGGATCAGGCATTTATACCTGAAAAGACGGGAGAGTATCCAGAGGAGCTGGAAATCTATAAAACTACCAAAAATGGCCTTGAGCTCCTTTTGAGACCCGTGAAAATAAGTGACGAGCCATTACTTAAAGAATTTTTCTATTCCCTTTCAGACAAAAGCCTCTACCGAAGATTCATATCCCGCCGAACGGACATGCACCACGAACGTCTTCAGGAATTCGTAGTAATCGATCATACAAAGGAAATGATTATCCTTGCGATCAAAAAAATGGATAATAAGGAAGAGGTATTAGGGCTTGGGCAGTACAGCATCTACGAGAATTCCCTTACCGCAGAGGTAGCATTTTTGGTAAAAGATAAATGGCAGAACATGGGCATAGGGATGGAGCTATTATCCTACCTCACATATCTTGCTAAGAAAGATGGGCTATCGGGCTTTACTGCTGAGGTTTTGAGGGAAAACACCGCTATGCTTCATTTGTTCGAAAGTATGGGCTTCGATATACACAAAAAAAGTGATAGTGGGATGTTCGAGCTCAAAATGGCCTTTAAAGACATAGGATGATTGGAAAACGGGGACATCCATAACTTTATAAATAACTTTTAGTTGAAGAGTGATTTGTGCAATCCTCTATTGTTTGAGGATGATAGGTCTTTATTCCATCCATCTGACACCTAACTCTTCCTTTTATGGATATTATTTTAGACTGCACATTGTTATACTTCAACATTTTTAATAACCTCAAAAAGATTGACCACTGGATCTAATCCATAATAAAATTGAATTAAAATTGGGCATTGAATTTGGCAAGTATGTTTCAACTACAGGCCGGATTGGGCATATACAATCTATAGTGGTGACGGAGAATCTAGTTTGAGTTATGATTCTCAATCCGTACTTTGATGCCAGCACTCTCCAAATCGAGATGAAGGGGATAAAATGAAGAAAATATTCAGCTGCTCAACGATTGCATTGGTTATTTTCTTGGCTTCTGCCGTTCAATCTCAGACTGCATTCAGCAGTTTAGAGAAGGAACTTGTCACTCTGTTGCGAACCGGCAAAGCGAAAGCAGCGATTCAGCTTCTGGAAGAGCGGTTAAAAACAGAAAAGGACCAAAAAGTCATTCTCAAGTGCCATAGGTTTTTGGGAGAGATCTATGCAAGGAAATTGGATATCGAGAGGGCCATTCATCACTATGACCTCTATTTGGCAGGACATCCAGGGGACGGGTCGGCGTATTTCAGGAAAGGCCAGATCTTACAAATGAGGTCCGACAAGCATGACGAGGCCCTGGAGTTGTTCAAAAAAAGTTTGGAAAAAGGGTTTTCTAGTCCTGATCTATTCACCTCCATGGCTTTTATCTACCAGGTTCGAGCCACCAAAGAGACCAACAGAGAAAAGAAAAAGGAATATTTCAAACTTTCTGTGGAAGGTTATACAAAGGCCTTAAGTATGGATCCGAAACATATTCCCTCCTGGGGGAATTTGGGTGATATTATGTTTAACGTTGGCGCCTACAAGCAGGCCAGCATGGCCTATCGCAAAATCACCGAGTTGATGCCGAATAATATCCAGGCCTCGGTCAAACTGGCCCACTGCCATATCCAAATGAAAGATTACGAAACTGCGATGGAAATTCTCCAAAAAGCAGAAACCCAAATGGCAACTAGGAAAGTGCCTGACGTTGTGCATTTGAAATTCACTTTTCGGCAAACGCGGGCCAGCATTTACGCTTACATGGTTGAGGCCTTTTTAGCACAAGGAAAACGTGAGGAAGCCAAATCCGTTTTGAAAAAACTCATCAAGGTCACCGAACCTGACCAAGGAAAGTGGAAATTCAAGCAACTGGATGCCTGGCATGAAAAGGCTAAAAAAACCCTTGAAGCATTGGAAAAGTAGATTCCTAGGATAGCATGGCAACCATCACTGTAGACAAATCTAAAATTCCAATGTGTATAAGACTGTGGAAGGTGATATTTGCGAGGGATACATCTAAGTTATGGCATCTGGCTCAAGTTGGAAAACCACAAAATCTTATCTAAGATAATTTCACTAGAAAAATCGGGATATATTACGTATAGCTGCTATGAGTCATAACCCAGAGCACACCGCGAAAAAGTTTCGATTAAAAATCTGTATTATTTAATAAAAGAAAGATGGTATTAGCTTCTACAGCGGCAAGCAACCTTAATTTCTTCTAGGCCTTAATTTTTCAAGGTTTGTTTTAGAAATCTAAAGTAATAATGCGTTGATTAATAAAGAGGCTGTATCGCTGTTATCAAAGATGGGCTAACGGTTGAATTGACCGGATGATACCAATATCTTTTCAGCTCTGACCGGGCACCTCGAGAGGGCAGCAGAGATTAAAATAGACCATCTTTTCGAAGACGATTAACAATTGCTACAGTTGAATCGCTTCGATCCATTGTGTAAATCTGCAGTCCTGGTACCCCCGCTTCAAGCAGGCCCTTGCATTGGTGTACCGCGAACTCAATACCAAAATCCACAAGTGCCCTATTGTCTCCTTCGGGTAATGCGTCTATCCCCTGGCGCAGCTCATCGGTTATCGTAGCCCCGCAGAGGTTGGCTAACATTTCCATCATCTTAACACTGAAAATAGGCATCACGCCTGGGATTATTGGAACATCTATACCGATTGCCTTGCAGCGTTCAACGAAATCAAAAAAGTACTGGTTGTCATAGAAGTAGTTGGTAATGATATACTCAGCTCCGTTATTTGTTTTGAGTTTGAGGTATTCGATATCCTTCTCCTTGCTTTCACATTCAATATGGCCCTCCGGATACCCGGCTACTCCCATACAGAAGTTGTATTTTGGCCGGACAAATGCCATAAGATCACAAGCATGTGGTAGGCTTTCAGGGTGAGGCGTAAAATCCTCCTCATCTTGAGGAGGATCTCCGCGTACCACTGAGATATTCTCCACCCCTAACTCCTGATATTTGTCCAGAACAGCTGTAATGTCCGCAGGCCCTAAACCGTAACCGGCAAAATAGGCAATAACTTCCAGACCTTTTTCATTCTTGAGTTTCTCGATGAACTGACGCGAACCTTCCCGAGTTGAACCACCTGCCCCAAAGGTAACGGAAACAAAATCAGGTTTCAGGGATGCTAACCTGTCAATCGCCTTTTCAAGATTTACAGCAGCTTTTTCTGACCTGGGGGGAAATAATTCAAAGGAAACTGTGGGCCTTTGACCTGAAGTCCAAATGTCTGTCGCTTTCATAAGGGCTTCCCCTTTATCCTATAAGTTAATACTTTTCATTTCATTAAGAACCTAACATTATATATTGAGTAGGCTCTACTTTTTCATCAACCCCTGGAAATTACAAACCTTATACTAATATTTGGTAAATATTACAATAAGATGAAATTTTAGGCAAATATTAGCAGATAAGGCCAATAACACAAGAGATAGTATGCATTCTTTCTTGACGCATAAAACTCTCCCCCCTATACTCCTTTGAGCAAAAAGGTAGTTATTATTAATTCTATCCAATATCCAAAATCTTAAATAAGGTGATACCATGTTGAGTGAAATCCTTGAAAGAAATGCAAGAAGATATCCTGATAAGACAGCTCTGGTATTCCAGGAAAACCGTCTTACATTCGCTGATCTTAATGAGAGAGCCAACAGACTCGCAAACGGCCTATCGGAGCTTGGTGTAAGTAAAGGAGACAGGGTGGCTATAGTGGCTGATACATGTGCCCAGCATATTGAGATTTCCTGTGCAGGGATTAAAGGAAGAACAGTAACCACCCTGCTCAATCCGGCTCTGAGCCCCCGAGAACTTATTTATCTCATAAACAATGCTGAACCAAATACCATTATCCTGGGGGAAAACTACAAAGGCTTAATAGATTCACTCCGCCCTGAATTGGGCTCGGTTAAAAACTTTATCATCATGGGTGAGCCCCAGGATGATATGAAAGGCTATGATACATTAATCAGCTCTTCTTCCCCATCAGAGCCAAAGGTACAAAGCGAAGACGATGACCTCCTTTTTTTGCTATGCAGCGGTGGAACCACAGGCCTTCCAAAACAGGTAATGTACACCCACAGGGGGATCCTTTTTACCATGCTCAATATGATATGGGTTTACCGTGTCGTGCATGAGGATATTTTCCTCTTTGCCATCCCTGCATTTTGGGCACAGGTGCTTCCCTTTCTGGTCTTACCGCACTTCTATATGGGATGCCCCATAGTAATGCTGAAGGATGCCACCCCTAAATCAGTATTAGAGACAGTGCAGAAAGAGAAGATAAACAATACCTTTCTTGGCTCCCCTTTCCTGCCCCAGCTCCTTGATTTTCCATACCTTAACAAATATGACTACAGCTCCCTCCACCGCATACTCGTTGCAGGAACCCCTCTGCCAACGGAAGTATGGGAACGGGCGATAAAGACTTTTGGTAACATATTTGAGCAGGTCTATGGCCTATGCGAGATGAGCCCTATTACCTTCCTGCCCCCTGAAGATTTCGTCCTGGATGGCCCCCTGGAGAAGGTAAACAGATTGCGCTCCTGCGGAAGAGAGGCACTCAATGCGCAGGCCAGGATTGTAAACGAGCAAGGAGAGGATGTTTCCCCTGGTGAGGTGGGAGAAGTAATTGCCAAGGGGAAAGGCAGAATGGCAGGTTACTGGAAGGCAACCAAGGCAACACAGGAGACCATAAGGGGAGACTACTTATATACAGGTGACATGGCCACCATTGATGAGGAGGGATACATCTATCTTGTAGGAAGAAAGAAAGATGTCGTAACCATACAAGGAAAGATGCTATCTCCTTCTGAAATTGAGGATGTAATATACAGACACCCCGCTGTACAGGAGGCAGCAGTGATAGGAGTGCCTGATGATGAACTGGGTGAAGCTGTAAAAGCGGTTATTGTTTTAAAGAAAGGACAAAAAGCGAGTTCCTCAGAGATTATAGACCTTTGTAAAAAACACCTCCCCCCTCATGCTGTACCACAGTCTGTTGACTTTTTAACCAGCCTGCCTAAAAGTGCTGTAGGTAAAGTATTGAAACACAAGCTCCGTGAGAAATATGACAGAGGGTAGTCATATATACAATACCCATCACGGTAGAAAAATTTAAGGATACTGATGCCTACTGACATTATCATATTTTTATGTTTGTGAGTAATACAAGCCGGATAAAGATGAAAAATCGGTACTATGATCTAAATTACTATCTTAGAGGCATCTTTGGATGCAGGGTACAAAAAATATCTTTAGATGCAGGACTGACCTGTCCGAATAGAGATGGCCTAATTTCAACAGGTGGCTGCATATATTGTAATTCAAGAGGTTCAGGAACTGGTGCATTCAAAAAGGGAATATCCATTACAGAACAAATAATGCAAGGCAAAGAGTTCCTTGGTATAAGATATAAGGCTAAAAAGTTTATTGCATATTTTCAGTCTTTTTCTAACACATATGGGCCTTATGAGAAACTAAAAAATCTATATGAAGAGGCACTTGCAATAGATGATATCGTTGGATTGTCCATAGGTACCAGACCGGATTGTATAGATAAATCAATACTTATTCTCCTTGAAGGTTATACAAAGGATTATCTTGTCTGGATCGAATATGGGATCCAGTCTATTCACGACAGAACACTTAAATTTATAAACAGGGGTCATGATGTAAAATGTTTTAAAAGGGCTATAGAGGCAACCAAGAACAGGGGTATTAAGATCTGCACCCATGTGATACTTGGTCTCCCATTTGAAGACAGAGGTGATATGCTTGCTACAGCAGAGGCTGTAGCAGCAATGGGAATTGATGGAATCAAGATACATCTGCTCTATGTTATTAAAGGCACAAGGATGGAGAAATTATACCTGGAAGGTAAATATAGATGCCTGAGCCAAGAGGAATATGCAAGTCTTGTTTGTGATTTCCTTGAGCTCCTTCCGCCTGATATGGTTATTCAACGCCTTACAGGTGATCCCCATCCTGCTGAATTAGTGGCCCCTGAATGGTCGCTTAAGAAAAATGAGACCCTGTCACTTATTAAAAAAATACTTGGTGATAGAGACTCGTGGCAAGGTAAAAAATTTAGAAATTTAAGTATTTAGTGATTGCTAATTACGAATTTTGAAATAGGGATTGGATTAGTATAGGCAGCAGGGAATGGGGCAAAGTGAGCTGCATACTGCTTACTTAGAGAAAACTTTAAACTTTAGGCATTTTAAACTTTAGGCACTTATGATTTTATATATGTGTATTTATCCTTAGCTTTAATTTGTTTAACAATATGTAATATTAATCTTATGATAAATATAATTAAACAAAATATTACAAGCCCACACATTATAGGCATCCAAAAGCCAGGCATGTCTGTATTGGTCAAACCAATGGAAATGGATGTGATTGATAGAAATATGAGATATGCGGTGAAAAGAGAAAGGAAAACTAGCAAAAATAAAAGGGCAAATCTTTTTATCATGTAACCCTATCTTCGATCTGTCGACAGAGAAAGTCTACCTCCTTTCTGACGCTCTCGTCAATTTTTATATTCTTTTTAATTTTTTCATAATCATATAAGATTGTTGAATGGTTTCGGTTGAAGGAACGGCCAATAAATTCTAAGGATTTATCTGTGTATCTACGGCATAGATAGATGGCTATACTTCTTGGATAGGAAATTATCTTTTTTCTACTCTTTGATTTAAGCGCATCAATATCAACCTTAAAATTTTTGCAAACTATTTTCTGAATATCCTTGACTGTTGTAAGATGTTTGGTGGGAATAAATTTCTTAACTATCTCTTTTGCCAAACCCATGTTTATTTCCTTTTTTAAGAAAAAGGAGATGGCTTTAAGGGAGTCAAGACTCCCCTCAAGTTGCCTTATATCCCGGGTTAAATTATCTGCTAAAAAGTTAGTTACATCTTCTGAAAGGGAAATTTTTCGCTCAATAGCCTTTTGTTTTAAGATATCGAGTCGGGTATGAAATCCAGGCCTCTCAATGGTTGTTAAAACCCCAGAAGTAAATCTGGAGGTAAGCATCTTTTTCATGCCTGGAATATCTTCTGGCATGATGGGGCTGGTAAATATAATCTTTTTTTCGTCATTAAACAGAAAATCAAGTGTATAGGCGAGTTCAATCTGTGTTTTTTCTTTACCACTGAGGAAATGTAATTCTTCCAAAAGAAGTACATCACATAGCTTGCGGTATTTATTTTTAAATTGGTCGGTTATATTATTCCTTAATGCATATATCATCTCGTTGGTAAAATCTTCAGCAGTGATATATAGGACTTTTAGTGTGGGTTTTTTCTGGAGAATTGAGTTACCGATAGCCTGGATTAAATGGCTTTTCCCCAAACCGGTTTCTGCAAGTAAAAAGAGAGAACTGTAAGGGTAATGAGAGTCATTGGCTAATGATTTGGAAACTGAGTATGCAAATTCATTGCAACCCCCAACTACAAATTTATCAAAGGTAAACTTTGAATTTAAATATTTCTCACCCACCCTTATTTTTTTGGGGATATTTGGAAGGGTCAACTGTTTTCCATTACCATTTCCACCATTGTACATACGCTTATTTGATTCTCTATTAGGTAAAACCTTGAAGATTAATTTATGGTCATTGATACCAGCTTTAGAAAGTTGCCTATGAAAAAGGGAGGAAAAATTTTCCTGCACCCAGATTCGAGAGAATTTGTTTGGACATCCAAGAGAAATTGCATTTTCACTTGAATCGAGAAATCTTAATGGTTTTACCCATAAAGAGTAGCTCTTTTCATCCATTACTTCTTTTAAGAGTTCTTTCACATGATTCCAATCAATTTGCATTTATTACCCTCAATTTAGGTAGGTTATTATATTTTAAAAAGAGAATTGGAAAAGATCAGACACCAGTATAATATGGTGTCTATGTATTTAAATAGCTTTGAGTATCAAACGGACAATCCAAAAGCTGCCACTCTTTGATATTTTGTGGATATAGGTATTTGAAAATCGATTAAAAAAATTTGCCTCCGGAAAACTTACATCAAACTATCTAATCTGCTTTGTGCCAGATCGTTTATAATTACCGGTAAAGTGTTCTAAGTTTTTTAAAAGAAAAAAACATGACTGTCAAAGGCGATTATATGAAAAATTATCTTAGCTCTGCTTTAAGTTTTCAACAGAGGTAATCTATTGATTCAATGGAAATAATACGATGCAGTCCCCTCAAATCCTTGCTGAGTAATGAAATAAAGATCATAGGAAAATTGTCATTGAATTCAGCTACTTTTATTTTTATTCAACAGCATGTAGAAATTTGTCCAAATTTTCAAACT
>CAYTDY010000077.1:0-9444 GCA_964436665.1 uncultured Desulfobacteraceae bacterium | reverse complement strand
ACAGGATTGAAAGGGGTAAAGATTGTAGGATGGAGACAAAAAGAAAAATTATTCTGGCCCTCGGCTACAATCTAAGCGATAAAGGTAAAATCTTTTCTGATAATAAATAACTCTTCGAGGAATTGACTCTAAAATGCCCATATCAAAGAAAAATCAACTAATTGGGATTGATATTGGATCGCATTCTATCAAGATTGCCGAGATTGAGGATAGCAAGAAGGGAATGATCCTAAAAAATTTTGGCATGATAGGGCTTCCCCGAGAGGCTATCGTAGAAGGCTCCATAAAGGAAATGGAAATAGTCTCTGCCGCCCTGAAGAACCTCTTGAAAAATCTAAAGATCAAAAATAAAAATGTAGCCACATCTATCTCTGGCTATTCGGTTATTGTCAAAAAGATTGCAATCCCCCAAAAAGGAGAGGAAGACTTAGAAGGAAGTATCCAGAGTGAAGCAGAACAGTACATCCCTTTTGACATCAGTGACGTAAATTTGGATTTTCAGATTCTTGGCTTGGGGAAAGAAGAGACAGGGGAAGAAAAGGAAGAAGAAGAAAAGGAAGAGTTAATGGATGTTCTCTTAGTAGCTGCAAAGAAAGATATAGTTGAGGAATACATAAGCCTTTTTCATTTAAGTGAGCTTAACCCCATTGTTCTAGATATAGATGCCTTCGCCCTACAAAATGCCTTTGAAATCAGCAATCATGAACAATCTGGCTGCCACGCCCTTGTCCATATCGGCGCTCAACAATTAACCATAAACGTTATTAATGAAGGTATCTCTATATTTACCAGGGACTCTTCCTACGGTGGCACCCAAATCACAAGTGAGATACAAAAAAAATTAAATGTCCCCTATGAAGAAGCGGAAATGATAAAATTGGGTACTAAACCAATAAAAACAGACAAGAGGCCTATAATTGAAGAGATATTTTCCTCAACGGTTACAAAATGGGCCGAGGAGATAAAGAGGGCTCTTGATTTTGTGGCAACAACCTTTACAGATATAAAAGTTGAAAATATCTTACTTAGCGGAGGTTCATCCTTAATTCCAGGACTTAGTAAATATATCGGCTTAGAGACAGGTTTAAATATAGAAATGCTAAATCCTTTTGGTAATCTGGAAATAAAGGAAAAATTATTCGATACAGGGTACTTAAATTATGCTGCCCCTATGGCTGTTATCTCCATTGGCCTTGCATTAAGGAGTATGGGTGATAGATGATTAAAATTAATCTTTTTCCTTTCAGGGCTATTGCGGCAAAAGAAAATATAAGAAGACAGGTAACTATTTATCTCCTTTCTGCTATATTTCTTATGCTGGCAATGGGTTACTACTATCTCGACTTTCACAAAAAGATAACATCCTTAAGGGAAAAGCAGGATGTTAAAAAGAAAGAGCTGGACTCCTTCAAAGATACCAACATCAAGATCAAGAAACTGAAGAAAACTATCGCAGATGTTGAAATTAAATTAAAGACAATACAAGATTTAGAAAAAGGCAAAACCGGACCAGTTATGCTCTTAGATAATATAGCCATGAGTATACCAAGAGATAAACTATGGCTCAGCAACCTTAATGAAAGCAAAGGATTGCTTGATTTAAATGGAACAGCAATGGATAATGAAACAGTTGCAGACTTTATGGATAGATTAAAAAGTACAGAGAGTGTAAAATCTGTTGTATTAGTTCAAACAAAACAAAAAAAGATACAGGGGTTTGATCGAAACCTCAAAGATTTCGCCCTAAAATGCAAGACATATGCCTTTAAAGAAAAAGCACCTCCAAAACCAAAGAAAAAGAAAGGAAGAAAATAGAGGTCATGGCAGCAGCGGATCTAAATGCCTTTTTTGATAAAATATCCAAATTACCTATGCTCTATAGGATCCTAATCTATGTAGGGACCATTGTTCTCCTTTTAGGCCTATATGTTTGGCTCGTACATATCCCAAAAACAGGTGAAATAGCTACCATAAAATCCGATTTGGATAATTTAGATAGGGAAATCAGGCTTGCTAAGGTCAAGGCCAAAAATTTGAAAAAGCTCGAAACGGACCTTGCCAAGGCGCAACAAGATCTAAAATTTGCCATCAAGCTCTTGCCTACTACTAGTGAAATCCCTAATCTCTTAAAGAACATCACTAAACTTGGAAATGATTCAAATTTAGAATTCATCCTATTCAGTCCTGAAAAAGAGGTTCCAAAGAAATTTTATGTAGAAATACCCGTCGGCATAGAGGTGAAGGGAATATATCACGATGTTGCTAAATTTTTTGACAAAGTAGGAAAACTTGATAGGATCGTGAACGTTACCAATGTCAGCATGAACCCAATTAAGCCGAACTCAACCATTCTTAAGACTTCCTGTAAGGCATTAACCTTCAGGTTTAGAGAGCAAAAAGAGGCTAAAAGTGTGCCCAAAAAAAAGAAATAGCATAATCCTATTTTTACTATTTGGTATTGCAGCTATTCCTATTCTTTTAGGGACAACTGCTGCTCAGGCCGGGGAAAAGGTTACCTTTAAAATTCAAAAGGATAAAAAAAAGGTCACCGAACCATCCAAAAAAATTATAGAAGAAGTCGCTGAAACTGGCATGATCGAAGAAGATAAGGCCAAAAAAAGCAAAGAGAAAAAAGTAGCCTATTCTTACAATCCTACTAATAAAGTGGATCCTTTCAAATCCTTTATTATCGTAAAAAGGGAGTTAGAGGAAATAAAAAAACCAAAAACCTACCTTGAGACCCTTGACATTTCCCAATTGACCATCTCAGCCATAGTATTAACTAGTGAAGGAGATTGGGCTCTTGTCCGGGATTCAAAGGGTGACGGTCACGTTATTAAAGTAGGTACCCCTATAGGTAGAAGAAGGGGGCAAGTTACCAAAATCTTAGAGAAAGAAATTATTGTTAAAGAATATTATACGGATCTTAGAGGTCGTAAAATAGCAAGGGATATCTCTATAAAGCTCCCGACTGCTAATTAGTTTAAGGAATTAAAAATTGTCAATTGAAAAAGGAGAGCTGGCATGTTGGATAAAATAAGCCTGAGAAAAGTAAATATTATTTTTCTATTGATTACATTCGGCTTAACCTGTCTTATCTTTAGTTGCGCCCAAGCACCTCCAAAGAAAAAGATAACAGGTATTATAGAAGAGAGACCTCCTGAGATCGAATCAATAAACGTCATTTCTGGCCCTTCTGATAAAGATGAAACACTAAAGATAACCAATTCAAAACCAGTCACCTATACGGCCCTTAAGCTTGTTCAACCATTGCGTCTCATAGTGGATATAAACGCACTCTTGGCTAAAGGATTGAGTGGGCCGGCTATTATTGATGGCAAGATCATTAAGGCCATTCATTTTGAAAGCATTAAAGATAAACCTAAATCTACCCGCCTTATTGCCACTCTATCCCAGGATGCAGGATACAATGTGTGGGAAACAGATAATATAATAAATTTTTTACTCTCCCCGAAAAAGCCTGTTGAAAAAGTGAAAAAACCACTACCTTCTATAGTTCTCAAAGAGGAAAAAATATCACCAAAAGAACCTCGCTTGTTCTTTTCGCCAGGCAAAACAAAACTGAGTCAGATACTTGGGGTTGATTTTTTCACGCTAACCAAGGGAAAATCAAGGGTTACTGTCACCACCAACGAAAAGGCAGAATATGAATTGAGCCGGAAGAACTCCCTTACCTTGGTTTTACAGATAAAAGAGGCCACCATACCCTCTGAACTAACTCGATATATTGATTCCTCCCAATTTAAAGGGGCAATCAACCGGATTACACCTATTGTAAAAGTGGCAGAAAGGGTGGTTGATCTGGAAATAGAGTTAAAGGAAATGGTCCCTTACCACTTGATCCAGGTTGATAAAGAAATACGGTTAGATTTTAATAAAACCTCTGTCAATCCCCCTTCCAAAAAGATAACCCCGGCCAGACTAACCAAGGCCCTTGTAAAAGGAGAGGAAGTGCCCAACGAGGTTAAAATTCCGACTAAACGCCCTCGTGTCACCAAGCCTAAAGGGGTCAAATATATAGGGGCCAAGATATCCCTTGATTTTGCCAATGCAGACATAAGAAATATCCTAAAATTGATCGGTGAGGTCAGCAAACTGAATATAGTCTGGGGGCCCGAGGTAAAGGGTACAGTCTCTATGAGATTGAAAAATGTCCCCTGGGATCAGGCCCTGGATATAATGCTTGAGACAAATGATCTCGGCAAGAGAAGGGAAGGGAATATTATCTGGATCACTACAAAAGGGAAAATATCCAAGTTAAGGAAAGAGGAGGAGGATAGAATAAAGGTAGAACAGGAAAAGATAAAGGCGGCAAAAGCCACCCAGAAGGAGGCTAAAGCAGAAGAGCCATTGGAAACCGGCTATATAACAGTCAACTATTCGGACGTAGGTGCTATCAAAACCCTTATAGAAGAAAATGTAAAGGGACCAAGGGGTAAATTATCAGTTGATACAGCAAATAAAACTATAATTATGACCGATATAGCCTCCAATATAAAAAAGGCAAAAGAGCTGAAAGAGAGGCAGGACAGACCGATCAAACAGGTGATGATAGAGGCCAGGATTGTGGAGGCCAGAACAAGTTTTAGCAGGGATATAGGGGTTGACTGGAGTGGAACTTACGTGGGAAGGAGAAATCCCTGGGGAGGAGGTGGACCCAGATGGGATTCTACATACAACTTTGCCACAAACTTCACCATGCCCACTGCTACTACACTGGGAATAAATTTTGCCAACACTGCAGGAACAAGGGTGCTTAATGCCACGATAGCCTTTGCTGAGACAGAGGGGAAGGTAAAAACCCTTTCTGCACCAAAAATCATTACCCGAGATACAGTAACAGCTATAATAAAACAGGGAACAAAGATTGTAGTCCCTATGGGTACAGATTCATCCGGTAACAAAACCTATGAACAGGTTGATGCCACCTTAAAACTTGAGGTTACCCCCAAGATAACACCAAATGATATGGTTATTATGACCATTGATGTTAGTGATGACTATCCTGATTATGCTAATGCAAGGGGAGATAATGTTCCAATCAATACTAAGAATGCCAACACAGAGATGATGGTGGCCACTGGAGATACAGTTATTATAGGCGGAATCTATAAAGAGAATAAAGGGGAAACAGAAGAAGGCACACCGTGGCTAAGGAACATACCTATCCTTGGATTGTTCTTTAAGAGGCAGTTACGGACAACTGATAAAAGCGAGCTTCTCATCTTTCTTACACCCACTGTATTGCCAAGTGGCTAAAAAACCTTAATCAAATAAATTAAAAGGAGCGTTTATAAATTATAAACGCTCCTTTTTTTATCTATAAGAAAAAAATCTTCCTGGGAAAATAGCTATAAAATCTTCAAGATATCCAGAAGATTATCTATATAATAATCAGCATGGAGATCCCTGTTTTGGTATGCAATAAGTGGCACACCAGATGCCTGACAGACATTAAAATCCACCTCCGAATCACCTACATAAAAACACTCTTGGGGTTCGATCCCAAAAAAATTAAGGATCTTGAAGATAGAATCCGGATGTGGTTTGGGATTTGTGACATCTAAGGATGAGACAACTATGTCAAAGTAGTGGCTTAGCCCATTTACCTCAAGAACCCTTCCTATAGTATTGCTCCGATTTGTTGCCACTGCAAGACCATAGCTCGGTTTTAGAAAATCAAGTACCTCCTTTAATCCTGGCTCCATAATCATATCCTTTATAAAGGGAGTGTAATCAAGCTTCAATCGATATTCCTGGGCCTCAGCCAAATACGGGCTACCCCTAAAGATACGATTTAATGATTCCACAGCAGTATTCATATGTACAAAATCAATGTCTTCACCTGTCAGAGGAGGAAGTCCAAAACGAGACAGAATATGATTGTAAAAATTAATATTGGCCTGGCGGGAGTCAAACATGACCCCATCACAATCAAATATAAACGCTGATACACTCATATAGTATTTTGGATTTTAGATTGCATATTGCGGATTTAGGTCGCATCCGCCGGAGATAAATTAAACTGGTTACAAGGCCTGCCTGCTTGTGCCTTACAGTGGCAGGCTGGGTTGGCCATCTCTCCAGGGCTTAGGCCGAGAAATTTGGGATTATCTGCCTGAATATTTATGGTCTATATAATTGTAACCGTTTACGGGTTCAGAGGTTCAGGGTTCAAGGTTAAGAAAACCTTCTCGCCTACGAGAGAGGCAAACGAAAGAAAGGTAACCCTGAACAGTGAACTGTGAACCTGTGAACGCCTATATGTAATTTACTCTATGTTTAAGCGCAAGGTCAATCAGAACTTGCAAAGTGCCATATTTTATGTAAATTTACAACCAAGTTCTATAATTTGAGATTTTTGGCAGAGGACCCGCCTTGTGTGGTCAAAAAATCTAACTAAATAAGGTGCAAATGGAAACAAAATCAGATTATCTAATCATAGGAAGCGGCATTGCCGGACTAAGCCTTGCCCTCAAGGCATCCCAGGTAGGAACCGTTACTATAGTGACAAAAAAAGACAAAATGGATGCCTCCACCAATTTTGCTCAGGGTGGTATCGCCTCGGTGTTAGATCCAAAAGACTCATTTGACCTTCACATAGCAGACACAATAGAGTCTGGTGCTGGCCTCTGTAATGAGGAAGTTGTCCGCATGGTAGTAACAAATGGGCCCGATATGATTAGGGAGCTTATCTCTCTTGGGGTTAACTTCTCACATAATAAAAAACACGCAGAAAAATTAGATCTCACACGGGAAGGAGGTCATTCCAGGAGGAGGATTGTCCACACTGAAGATCTTACAGGGCAAGAAGTGGAAAGATCCCTTATCCAAAATGTGGAGAGGAATAAAAACATTACGATCTATGAAAACCATATGGCCATAGACCTGATTACTACCTCCAAATCTATAAAAAGGGGTATCTCAACTAACGAAACCCATGAGACATGCTGGGGGGCCTATATTTTAGATATAAATACAGGCCAGGTAAAGACCTTCCTAGCCAAAGTAACCGTCATTGCAACCGGAGGTGCAGGGAAGGTGTATCTTTATACTACCAACCCTGATATTGCAACTGGTGATGGTGTGGCTATTGGTTATAGGGCCGGGGCAAATGTGGCAAATATGGAATTTGTACAATTCCATCCCACATGCCTCTACCATCCAATGGCAAAAAATTTTCTGATTAGTGAGTCTGTCAGGGGTGAAGGAGGACGATTAATTGATAAAAGAGGCAATCATTTCATGGAACGCTACCACCCCTTAAAGGATTTGGCCCTGAGAGATATTGTGGCACGATCAATTGATGCTGAATTAAAGAAGAGCGGTGATAAATGTGTTTATTTAGATATAAGTCACAGGCCTAAGGATTTTATCAAAACCCGCTTTCCAAATATCTACAAGAGGTGTTTAGGGTTAAGCATAGACATCACTCAGAAGCCAATTCCAGTTGTGCCTGCTGCTCATTATATGTGTGGTGGCCTTTTGACAGATAAACATTGCCGGACTAATATAACAAACCTTTATGCAATAGGTGAAGTAGCCTGTACCGGGTTGCATGGGGCAAACAGATTAGCCAGTAATTCTCTTATTGAGGCCCTTGTGTTTGCAAAATCTGCCTTTGAAGACAGTGCCAAGATGATCTCTGATAGAGGTGTTTACAAATTTCCGCCTGTTCCTATGTGGGACACAGGTTCAGCTACTGACAGCGATGAATCTGTTGTTGTTTCCCATAACTGGGACGAGGTACGGAGTACTATGTGGAGCTATGTGGGTATAGTCATGACAAATAAAAGGCTGGTGAGGGCCAAAAGGAGGATAGAGCTCATTCAACAGGAAATTAAGGATTACTACTGGGATTTTATAATCACAAGGGATTTGTTGGAACTGAGAAATCTTGCAACCGTTGCCGAGTTAATCATTACCTCAGCTACCATGAGGAAGGAAAGCAGGGGCCTTCATTATAATCTGGATTACCCGGAAAGGGATGACAAGAACTGGCGCCATGATACCGTGATATAAAATCCAAATGACAAATGTCAAAGTCACCGATTCATAACTTTTTTATTATTTGATATTGGTCATTCATTTGGTATTTGAGCTTTGAGATTTGTCATTCGAATCCCTAAGCTTCAGCCATGTCATTACAAACGCATAGATCAGGCCCAAAGAGATGGCGCCAAGCACAAGATAAAGAAGCCCCATAAAGATAAGACGACCAGCATCCCAGGACCATTCAAAAACAAAAGGAAACATGTCAGCTCCTTTTAATAACCCCTGAACCCGTTACAGCCTTACCAAAAACCTCTACCGGGTTAAGTTCAGTTTCTTGCGGAAAAAGGGGTAGATATCTATAAGACAGCGAAAATAAAAGGATTCCATAACCAATAGCACCCATTGCAATACCCCACTCCTGCCATGTTGGAACATAACTCATAAACCTATCAAATGGCATAACTGGTATAGCCAGGGTCTGAATAGTAAAAACAAACCTGTTAAATACTATACCGGTAATATTCATTAAAGCACCTATAATAAGAAACCCATTTCTTTCCCTTAAGTTAGGGGTTATCAGGATAATTGCAGGAATAATCCCAAAAATTCCTATCTCAGCAATTATGAGCCAGATTCCAAACGATCCCTCATAAAAATCCATAAAGGACAATCCGGCCCTGGGCACAACCCCATAGGCCCAGCTAATCGTGTCGGCAATCTTGAGAATTAAATAACTGGCAAGGAGCCAGCCTGAAATCTTCCCCAGCATGAGAAAAACACTTCTTTTAACCAGTTTTTTCCCGGTGGCCTTTTGGGCTATCCATACACAGAGCAGGGTAAAAGATGGGCCAGCTGCAATAGATGAATGGATAAATAAAAAGAAGGTCCATGGCCATATAAAAAAGCCCTCTCTAAAGGCAAAAGGACGACCAAAAAGCACTCCATACAATCCCCCTAATGAACCTTGATGAAAGAAGGAGAGAAATGTTCCCGCAGCAGCAAAAACAGCCATTATGTGGTGAAGATTATTACCAAAGATATTAAATTCCGGTATCTCATTTAGTTTTCTATTGGAAAATATCAAAGGGAGATATTCAATAGTTAACACGCCAAGATATACAGTGATACAAAAAGAGACCTCAGTCAACATGGAATGGACATTGGCATGCCAGAAAATAAACCAGCCCCTTAGTGGCTGTCCGATATCTACCCCTAACATTGCAATGGCTGCTGAATAACAGATGAAACCTATAACAACAGCTGCATTGATAATAGTCTTCAGGTCTTCGCGGAAAGGATAAATAAAAACTTCGCCAATGATATGGGTCAGGAATCCTGTAAAAAATGCACCTGCACCGAGAGCAATTATGGAGAGATCAAATACGATCCACAGGCCAAAGGCAAAATAGTGATTCATATTTGTCTGGT
>CAYTDY010000076.1:0-9575 GCA_964436665.1 uncultured Desulfobacteraceae bacterium | reverse complement strand
ATCACTGCTGATGTGCTCACACCGAGTAAACGAGCAACCTGTGCTCCTGGATACCCCATCTTCACAACCGACAATTGACAAAACAATCGACGTGCCTTACTTATCTTTCTCCTTCGGCTTCCCGATTTCAACTCCGTCTCCGTGATCCCTTCATTCCTCGATATCTGTCTTGCCAACGATGCCAAGTCCGTTACCTTCGTCGTAAACCTCAGGGTCTCCTTTTCCTGTTCATTACCCTCCTCTAGCAGAGTCTTGACGAATTCGCTACTTCCTAAGATTCTCTGATCTGAGGCAACTTTTTCTCCTTTTCTCCTCAAGGACACAACCTGAGACCAACCCCCCAAACTCCTGATTAGTCCTCCTCCAACAAGCTCCTTTCTCTTCCCCTGCATAATACCCTGTTCAACAAATCGATTATAGCCCACAATGGCCTCTCCCTTTCTTCTGCCAAAATAGGCCAAAATGGTGTCCGAGTCCTGCCATCCTCTTTTGAGCTTTCCTACGATTGCTGAATGCCCTGTCCAGGGATAGGTATTGAGGTCCTTTTTATTTGCCACAATCCCTGCCCTTAACGGATTGAGATGAATATACCTTGTTAGCTCAAGTAGGTATGGATCATCTTCACAAATGATAGATTTGTATCTGTTTTGAAATAGATGCCCATAGCGCTTATGGCGACGATTGAAATTGATCACATATCCGGTAAGGAGTCTTCGCATGTTTGTGGATAAAGGTTGATTTCCTGTTCTTACCAAAATATGAAAATGGTTTGATAAGAGGGCCCAGGCATACACAATCCATGCCCCATGTGAGCATAGTTCTTCTATGCGCCTGATGAAATCCTCCCGATCATTCTTATTCCTGAATATCTTTATCTTTTCAATGCCTCGGCCCATTACGTGGTGTAAAGTGCCGGGGGCATCCAGTCGTGGTTGTCTTGGCATAAATATTTCTTATCTAAGTTTATCTAAATTGTCAAGTTCATTCAGAAACAACGTCCCCCTTTATGGTTCATCGTAATTATGCCTAACATAGGCAGTGTATATTTTTACAACAGCCTCCTTTATATCCCTTCCTGCCCATACTGGCGGAGCAATAAGGCAACTCAGAATTATTGCTAAAACAAGTTTTGGAAATAATTTCATTTTGACCTCCTGAAAAGTAAAAACCAAACTTTCCTTTATCTGGTTTCAAAGTATAATATATCTTTCAGATAATAGAACTCAATTAAACACAAACCCCCCTTCATTAAAAGTTTTATTAAAATAATTTTGCCAAGACAAGGAAAACATTTCATCAGATGCAAAAGTACCTCGCAAATGTTGACCAAAACGTTTACAAATTGCATTTTAAAGCAAAGAAGGGGTTAACCAGAACTTGGCTAACCCCTTTAGCTTTACTCACACCATTCCTCAGGGCTAAGTCATTCAAAGAGTTAACTTGTTGTAATTTCAAGATTATTAGCTTAATCAATTTTTTGTAAATTCGAAATCCTAAGCACGAAATACGAAACAAATACGAATGACCAAAATTCAAAATTCGAGACATATGAAAATCCTGTAGATGTTGTATAAGTGCTCGGAATGTTTTGGTCATTTGATATTCGGATTTTGAAATTGTTTCGGATTTCAATATTCTAATTTCGGATTTAACTGTCTTGAGAATCTTTCTATATTTATCAAGTTAGAGTCTACTTTGACGTTACCCTGCGCCATTCCCTCGCATCCTTGACCAGAAATTGATCTTCTGGTATTGGTGAATGCGACAATGTCTCAGCAGTTAATAATTGTCCCATTTCACATTAATAAGAGGCGGCTTTTATCAACTTTTTTGGACTGTAGCTTGAAAAGGAGCTTAGACCTAAACCGAAGGAGTAGTCGAAGATGGCAATTGTAGAATATACGTTAGATGAAAAAGTGGCTGTTATTACAATGAACGATGGTGAAAACCGGTTCAATCCTACATTTTTAGACGGCTTTCTTACGATCTTAGATGAGATCGAAAATGAGACAGATGCCAATTCACTGGTTGTTACATCCTCCCATGAAAAAATTTTCTGTAACGGGATTGACCTGGACTGGCTGGTTCCTCTTATTCAAAAAAATGATATAAGAACCGCAAAGGCATTTTTCTATACGATGATGAAGCTCTTCAAACGAATCCTTCTTTATCCAATGCCCACCATCGCCGCAATTTCAGGCCATGCGTTTGCTGGCGGAGCCATCATGAGCTGTGCCTTTGACTTTCGCTTCATGCGATCTGATAGAGGCTTTTTTTCCTTTACAGAGGTAGACCTGGGCATTCCTTTTCTTCCTGGCATGATTGCCATAATCAAGAAGGCCATCCCTATGTATAAATTTGAGGAAATGCAGTATAGCGGAAAAAGGGCCACAGCCGAGGAGTGCGAAGCACATCACATAGTCATGAAGGCATGTCATATAGATGACCTGATGAACGAGGCAGTTTCCTTTGCAAAAAGCCTAAACAAACGAAGGGAAGTAATTGCCGAGATGAAAAAACGGATGTATAAGGATATTGTCCATACCATTGATGTGGAAGATCCGCTGGTGATCGAGTCTGGAATTTTTTCCGTATGAAAAAAATGGTCAAAACTTGCTGTTATAAAATGTACCTGCCGACTCACGGACCGAAAATGCAATTATGCTGTCTTGCATGGTGGGATCCGTTCCATTAGGTGACCTTTTTTCTCTGGTGTCAGGTTTGTTTTTAGTTCCCAACTGTCGCGGGCATAATTATCCCTTTTCTTTATCAATAGCCACTCATTTCCCTTTCCTCTTCCTTTGAGAAAGTTTAAGGTGAAGGTACCTTTGAGTTTTTTACCTTTGAGAAAAAAGGTGATCTTTCCCTTTTTCAGCTCAATTAGTCTATATGATCCCGTGTCCCAGATCACCACTGCACCGGCTCCATAATGCCCCTTGGGTATAACTCCTTCAAAATCAATATATTCCAAAGGATGATCCTCTACTAACAAGGCCAACCTTTTTTCAGATGGATTCATGGATGGACCTTTCGGGATAACCCAGGACCTTAGTGCACCCTCTAACTCCAGGCGAAAATCGTAGTGGAGGTGAGTGGCATCGTGCTCGTGGACCACAAAGCGGAGAGTCATGATACTTGATACTTGAAACTAGATACTGGATACTTGAAAAGATTAACCAATGCTAATTAAGGGTTAAGAAAGTTATGTGTTATCTTTTTGCCAATTTTCAAATTTTTTTAAAAGCTTAGCTTAAATCAGTTGAACATAATCGACTATTGAGCGATTTGGATATGAGATTATAAATATTTGCAATAATTGGCATGACCAGAATCAAGTTTCAAGTATCAAGTATCTCAATTCTTACTCATCAGATGGGTTACCATGTCTTCCAGACCATCCAAGGTAATTTCAAACATTGGAAAAATCTGTCTTATAAAACTAATGGTCCTTGTATAGGGCCACTCCACCGATGATTTTGGATTAAGCCAGGCAGAGTGCCGAAAAACACTGGCGAGAAATTGTAGCCTCTCCATGCTCGGCTTACCACTCCTTTCCTCTATATGAATAGATCCATCTGTGGCCATTATCTCATAGGGTGCCATGCTTGCATCCCCTACAATAATAAACCTGGTTTCCGGGTCCATCCTGGCGAATTCATCTAATGGGCGTGGTTTTGAATACCGCTGAGGGTCTGCCCACAGATAATCATATATGGTATTGTGAAAAAAATAGGTCTTCAGATCCTTGAACTGACTCCTTGAATAATCAAAGAGGCTCTGAACAATGTCAATATAGGGATCCATTGACCAACCCCCATTATCTATAGCCAGAATGACCTTAAGCCTATCTTTTAATCTCCGATCAAAAATAATCTCGATCTCCCCTGCATTCTTCATGGTTTGATAGATGGTTTCATCAATATTCACCCTATCCTTGGGCCCTGTTGGTATCATATTCCTTAATCTTTTCAGGGCCTCTCCCATATGTTGCCGGGTAAGAGGACCTTCCAAAGAGTAATCCCGGTATCTTCTGTCCAATGCTACCTTGACTGCCGATTTATTCCTGGACATTCCCCCTACCCTCATGCCACCGGGATGATATCCAGAATGTCCCACGGGAGAGGTACCGCCTGTCCCTATCCATTTATTTCCACCATGGTGGGCTTCAGTCTGCTCCTTTAACCTTTCAAGAAAATAGTCAATGAGCTCTTCCGGGCTCAGCTGAGCAAGAGATTCTTCATCAATCCCAAGGGCATCTGCAATAGCCTGCGGATCCTTTAACCAGGCATCTAACAAGGCCTTGGCCGCCTCGGTTAAATCAAATTCAGTAGGATCAGTGAGCTCAACACCTTTAAAATGATGTGCAAATACCTGATCAAAGAGATCAAAATAACGCTCGCTTTTTACAAGTATCGCCCTTGAAGAGATATAGAAATCATCTACGGAGTTGATTAGCCCTTTGCTCAGGGCCTTCTGCAGCCTCAGAAATGATGTGGGCGTAACAGGAACGCCTACCTTTCGTAATGTATAAAAAAATTCGGTAAACAAAGTCTATAACCTATGCCTAGATACAGCCCTCTGGGCTATTGCATAATCCGGGCTTTTCTTAAATAAGACACCCAGATATGGGATATCGCCCTTTACAAGATCCTTTACCCTAAAATCAGAGTCAGCATACATTGCCCTGATCCAGTTTATTAGTTCCCTTGTGGCTGGTTTCTTTTCCACCTCCTTAAAATCCCTGAGCGTGTAAAAGGCCCTAACAGCAGCATCAAGAAGCTCCTGGCTTATATCAGGAAAATGGACCTGAACAATTTCCTGCATCATATCAGGCTCGGGAAAGGCTATATGATGGAAATTGCATCTTCCCAAAAATGGATCTGAGAGATCCTTCTTTGCATTAGATGTAATAACTATCACCGGTCTTTGCTCAGCCTTAATAGTTTTATCAATCTCGAGGATATCAAACTCCATCTGATCAAGAACATCAAGCATATCATCCTGGAAATCGGTATCTGCCTTGTCGATCTCGTCTATCAAAAGAACAGCCCTTTCATCTGACACAAAGGCCTGCCCGATCTTCCCCATCTTGATGTAGTCCTCAATATTGCTTACATCCCTCTTTGAATCACCAAACCTGCTGTCGTTAAGACGTGTGAGCGTATCGTACTGATAAAGGGCATCAATCAGTTTCATGCTCGATTTTACATTTAAAACAATGAGGGGCATATTGAGACTCTCAGCGATTGCATAGGCCAGCATAGTCTTTCCTGTGCCTGGCTCTCCTTTTAAAAGCAAAGGCATCTCAAGGGCCATTGTGATATTTACAATCTTTGCCAGCTCTTCATCTAAGACATATTTAGTACCTCCGGAAAATGTTTTTTCTCTTTCTTCATCAAACATAAAATTTCTCCTTTAATAATAAAAAATATTAAATTTAACGTTTTAATATAATTATTTTCCAATTTAATATCAAGCCCCAAATGAGCACTATTTTTCACTTGACATTTTAATTATACTGAAATTAAATTTAATAATAATGAAAATTTATTTTTTATTACTGTAGGTAATCAATAAAAATGCACCGATTATTCCAGAAAACATTCTTCAGTGTTCCTCCTTGAGCAGAGAAATGCTATGGTTGAAACAAAACAAAAAGACCAAAACTACTCATTAACAATCGGAAGAAGGATCCGAGAATTACGAAAAAACAAGGCCTTAACTATCAAAGAAATGGCCTCAGGGATAGGGCTATCGGTGGGGTTAATTTCTCAAATAGAAAATGAGCAGGTTACTCCAGCTATTTCAACATTAATGAAGATTTCATCTTTCTTGGACGTTGATGTCACCTATTTTTTTCAGGCTGAGGAAAGAAAAAAATTATTTACTGTCGTCAGAGGAAAAGAACGATTTACCTCATCCCGGAGAGACGTTGGAGGAAAACTCGATCTGGGATATACCTATGAAGCCTTGGCCTTTAAACAGGCCAAAAAACATATGGAGCCTTTCATTGTCACCTTCGATTTGAAGGAAAAAGAAGATGTGGTCTTTTTTAGCCATGAAGGAGAAGAATTTCTTTATATATTGGAAGGAAAGATTGAATTTTGTATCGAAGATACATATACCATACTTGAAGAAAATGATAGCCTCTATTTCGATTCCAAAAGACTTCATGGTTGCCGAGCCATTGGGAGTCGGCCTTGCAGGGCTTTAGCAGTCATTTATAACAAGATACCTTAAGATATTATTTTGCAAAGAATAGCAGGAGTTTTACAATGATCGAAATACGTTTTCACGGGCGTGGTGGTCAGGGAACGGTTGTTGCCTCAAAGATCCTGGCCAACTCAATCTTCTTAGATGGAAAATATTCTCAATCCTTCCCTGCCTTTGGTGTTGAAAGAAGGGGTGCACCGGTAGCCGCCTTTTTAAGGTTAGACGAAAAGCCCATAAGGATAAGAACCGAGATATATGAACCTGACCATATTATCATCCTTGACCCCCTTTTGATAGATCAGGTTCCTCTAACCAACGGGCTTAAAGAACAAGGAATAGTTATTATAAATAGCAGTAAGGCACCTATAGAGTTTAGAAATACATTCAAATCGTTTAAGGTGGCTACAGTACCGGCTAGTAAGATTGCCTTAAAGTATCATCTTGGCAGCCCCCAGTCTCCCATTGTTAATACAGCCATATTAGGTGCTGTGGCCAAGGCGCTTTCTATCGTTACAATGCAAAGCCTGGTCAAGGCCATCAAGAGCGATGTGCCGGCCAAAGCAGATAATAATGCCTCTGCTGCTGAAGAATCCTATCAAAGGGTAAGTGAGGTAGTCCAATTGTAACCAATTGTTGTCAGTAGTCCGTTGTACGTTGACCGTTGAAAAACGAGTAACAGTGAATTATCAACAGACACTGTACAATAACAGATAATCTGATTTAAATAGAAGTGCCAGGTTTTGTGGGGTGTTTAGCTCACTTTAGTCACTTTTTTTTAATCAGAGGAATTAAATATGAAATATACCGATAGAAAAGTTAAAGTTCCTTTATGTTCCTTCTCGACCATCTCCAGTCTTGCAAACAAGACCGGAAGTTGGAGGTCTTCACAACCTCTTTATATTGATCGTGTCTCCCCTTGTAACCAGGAATGCCCTGCCGGCGAAGACATCACTGGATATATGTATCTGGTTAGTCAGGGAAGGCTTGAAGAGGCATGGAGAATCATAATGGAAGAAAACCCCTTTCCTGCCATCATGGGCCGAGTCTGTTTCCATCCATGTGAGGAAGCCTGTAATAGAAGAGAACACGATTATGCCTTGTCTATCCAGATGGTAGAACGCTTCATTGGCGACTATGGTCTTTCACATAGCCTTAAGGTAACTGTTACCCAACCAAAAAGGGACAAAAAAGTCGCAATAGTTGGAGCCGGCCCTGCTGGTCTGAGTACAGCCTACCATTTAAGGCGGATGGGATATAATGTTACTATATTTGATTCCAATCAAAGTCCTGGCGGTATAATGCGCTATGGTATCCCTGCCTACAGGCTCCCCAAAGATGTTCTTGATGGGGAAATCAACAGACTCTACGAGATAGGAGTAGAGTTTAAAATGGGAGTAAAGGTAGGTGAAGATCTTTCCTGGCAGACCATTGAAAGCCGCTTTGATGCTGTATTCATCGCAATCGGTGCATACGGTGAGAAACCTCTAAGGATTGATGGGTTAAACAAAAGGGGGATTTTAAAGGTCTTTGATTTCCTGAAAGAGGTAAATCTTGGCAACAGGCCAAAGATAGGAAACAGGGTCGCAGTCATTGGTGGGGGAAACAGCGGCATAGATTGTGCCAGAGTCTCCCGCAGGCTTGGGGCAGAGGTCACCATCATAGATATTCTTAGGGAAGAAGAGATACCTGCTCACGTGGAAGAGATTGAAGCTGCCAGGGAAGAAGGGGTCAAGTTCATCTTCGAGACAGGCCCGATAGAGTTATATGGAAAGAAGGAACTTACCGGAATAAAGCTAAAAAGAGTGGATGATTCAGAGACCCTTGATATTGATTGCAATAGCATGATCATAGCTATAGGAGAAACTACCCTGATAGATAATCTTCCCTCTTTTATTGCCCATGAGGGAGGGATAGTTAAAACCGATCAAATGGGCCAAACTACTAACTCCAAATTCTTTGCCGGCGGAGACATAATTGATATACCCCATAGTATCACCAATGCTATCGGCTCTGGAAAAAGGGCAGCTATAGGCATTGACAGATTTCTCAGGGGTGTTAAGGGTGGGCAAGAGTCCCTTGACCAGTTTAAATGGGGAAATAAAGGAAATATCAGTTTTGGCCGCTTAAATAGAATAACTTTATTCACGAGGAGGAATCCCAGCTTAGAGGTAATTGATTATGATAATTTAAACCTGTTCTACTTTGACCCACGGCCGAGAATGAAAATCCATAAAATCTCTGTAAACAAGAGATTAAAGGGCTTTCAGGAGGTAATTAGATCCCCTTCCCAGGAGGATGTTATCTCTGAGGCCAAGCGCTGTTTTAACTGTGGAACGTGTACAGAATGTGGAAACTGCTACATATTCTGTCCCGACAATTCTATAAAGAAGGATCCAGATGGCTATGGATATATTGTAGACATGGATTACTGTAAGGGATGTGGGATATGTGTCCAGGAATGCCCCAGGGGGGCAATGAGAATGGAATTAATGGAGTCGTGAGATGAGAAAGGTATTAACAGGAAACCAAGCAGTAGCCTATGGGGCTATGCTATCAGATGTACAGGTTGTTGCAGCCTATCCAATAACCCCTCAGACAACCATCATTGAAGAGTTGGCCGAGATGCAATCGGAAGGCATGGCTGGTTTTGATTACATCAGGGTAGAGTCGGAACACTCCGCTATGGCTGCCTGTATAGGGGCATCAATGGGAGGTGTTAGAACATTTACAGCCACCTGCGGTCAGGGATTACTCCTTATGCATGAGATGCTTCACTATGCCACAGGAGCCCGGGTTCCAGTAGTTATGGCAAATGTCAACCGGGCGGTGGCAGCCCCATGGAATATCTGGAGTGATCAGAACGATTCCGTTTCTCAGAGGGAGACTGGTTGGATACAGCTCTATTGTGAAGGCAATCAGGAGGTGCTTGATACAACCATCATGGCCTTTAAGATTGCAGAAAAATTAAAACTACCTGCAATGGTTGTACTGGATGCATTTTTCCTGTCTCATACATCAGAGCCTGTAGACATCCCGGATAATAAAATGGTCAGGGAATTCCTTCCCTCCTATGATCCGGGAGATCATTGGCTCGATCCGGATAATCCCAGAACCTTCGGCGGAATTACCATGAATACTGATTATATGGAATTCAGATGGCAAATCCAGAGAGATATGGAAAAGGCCAAAGATGTCATCACCTCAGTTCAGGAAGAGTTTGCCAGGGTGTTTGGGAGGAACTATTACCAGGTGGAAGGATACAAGGCCGATGATGCAGATGTTGTTATGGCTCTCTCAGGCACTGCAGCATCCACTGGAAGGGATGCCATAGATTCCTTAAGGGAAAAGGGAGAAAAGGTGGG
>CAYTDY010000075.1:0-9592 GCA_964436665.1 uncultured Desulfobacteraceae bacterium | reverse complement strand
AGCTACCATAGTCGACAAAACTAATACAAAACAGATAGCAAGGTTGCTTCCCTATTATTAGTCATTTGTCATTGGTCAATTGCAAAAACGACGGACAACTAACAACTATCAACGGACTATTATGAGGTATTAAATATGACAAGAGCAACAAATGCCCCGCAATCCAGAAGGAGAAGGAAAAAGATCCTTAAGGCCGCAAAAGGATACAGGGGTGGTAGAAGCAAACTATTAAAAACCGCTGCAGTAGCTGTAATGAGATCTGGACAATATGCCTACAGGGACAGAAAAAAAAGGAAGGGTGACTTCAGAAGACTCTGGATCATCAGGATTAATGCAGCTGCCAGGGAAAATGGGCTCTCTTACAGCAGACTAATCCGGGGACTTAATAAGGCGGGTATTGAATTAGACAGAAAGATCCTGGCTGAAATGGCGGTGAGTGATCCTCAAGGATTTTCAGATGTAGCCGGGATGGTGGAGAGGTAATTTTACATTGAAGGATGAGCTCCTTGAATTGAGCACCAGGGCCTTAAAAGAGCTGGAATCAGTCTCTGAAAAGTCTGATATAGAACAATTAAGGCAACGGTATCTTGGCAGGAAAGGCCTTATCACCCTACTTTTAAAGAGGCTGGCAGATTTGCCAAAAGAAGAAAGGCCTGCCATAGGCAAGCTTGCCAACCAGATAAAAGAGGATCTCACTAAAAAATTTAACTCAATACTGGATTCTCTCACTGCTAAAGCCTTGGAAGATGTATCAACTCTGGATGTAACCCTTCCTGGTAGAAGAACTCCCTTGGGTCACTTACATCCTATTACCCAGACAACCGAAGAGATATGTAATATTTTTTTAACCTTAGGTTTTCGGGTTGTACAGGGACCTGAGGTCGAACTTGACTATTACAACTTCGAGGCCCTAAACATGCCAAAGGATCATCCTGCCAGGGATATGCAGGATACTTTTTACATCTCTGATAATGTTGTCTTAAGAACCCATACCTCCCCAATGCAGATCAGGATAATGGAGAACACATTGCCACCAGTGAGCATAGTGGCTCCGGGAAAGGTTTACCGCCCGGATTCAGATATAAGTCATACACCAATGTTCCACCAGGTAGAAGGGCTATTAGTAGATAAGGGGGTTTCCTTTGGCGATCTCAAGGGGACACTTACTACCTTTGTCCATCAGATGTTTGGTTCTGAAACAGACCTTAGATTTAGACCCAGCTTCTTTCCCTTTACCGAGCCGAGTGCAGAGGTGGATATCAGGTGCGTTGTATGCCAGGGTAAAGGGTGCCGGGTATGTTCCCATACCGGGTGGCTCGAGATACTCGGCTCTGGAATGGTAGATCCAGAGGTTTTCAAGATCGTCGGTTATGATCCTGAGAGTATCTCTGGTTTCGCATTTGGTATGGGAGTTGAAAGAATAGCAATGCTTAAATGTGGCCTGGATGATATTAGGCTTTTTTTTGAAAATGACATCAGGTTCTTACGGCAGTTTTAAAAAATAGTTAATCGTTATTATAGTGAACGACTTGAGTAAATTGCCATTCAATAGCCTGTCATTGCGAGGAACGATAGTTATTAGACCACTTTAGACATTTATAGGGTTAGGTATTTCCAAAATGAGGGTTAGTCTTAATTGGCTGAAAGAATTTGTAGATATCGATCTTACACCAGATAAGCTGTCAGAATCGCTCACTATGGCAGGCCTTGAGGTTGAAGGCCTTGAGCATAAGGGTCAAAACCTCAATGATGTTACGGTATCAAAGATTCTGAATATCAAACCCCATCCCAAGGCCGATCGGCTCTCCATCTGTCAGTTAGATGCTGGAAAAGAAAAAGTATCGGTAATCTGTGGAGCTACCAACATCCACAAAGGCGATCTCGTGCCCATTGCCCTGCCAGGGACAACCCTACCCGATGGAATGGTCATCAAAGAGAGTACCATAAGGGATGAAATATCCCAGGGGATACTCCTGGCTGAAGATGAGATGGGTCTCACAGATGATCATACAGGAATTATGATCCTTCCCAATGATCTTACACCTGGCCAATCCCTTTCCAATGCCATGGATCTGGAAGACTGGATTCTGGACGTTACCCTGACCCCCAACCGGATTGACTGTGCATCTATACTGGGTATTGCACGGGAGTTAGGTGCCTTGACTAATAAAAAGATTAAGATGCCGGAGATCCACATTAAAGAGAGTGATACCCACATTGATGACCTGGCTCAGGTGACCGTCCTCGACAGCCAGGGTTGTCCTCGGTATACAGCCGGTTTGGTTGATCACGTGAAAATTGGCCCGTCTCCCTTCTGGATGAGGTACAGACTGCATGTCTCTGGAATCAGAGCTATCAATAATGTGGTTGATATAACCAATTATGTTCTTATGGAACTGGGGCAACCGTTGCATGCATTTGATTACCTCCGGTTGACGGACAGAAGAATAGTGGTCAAAAGGGCAGAAAACGGTCAAACTTTTACCACCTTAGATGAACAAACCAGGGATCTTGATGATCAGACATTGATGATATGTGATGGAGAACAACCAGTTGCCTTAGCCGGGATAATGGGTGGTCTTAATTCGGAGATAACAGAAAACTCTACTACGGTATTTGTAGAAAGTGCCTACTTTAATCCCACAATGATCCGCCGTTCCTCAAAGAGACTTTCTCTCAGCACAGAGGCCTCATATCGATTTGAAAGAGGTATTGATATAAGGGGAGTTGACCGTGCTTTAAAGAGATCGCTTATGCTTATCGCCCAATTGGCTGGAGGGGCTATTGCAAAAGGAATCATTGATTGTTACCCCAAGCCATGGTCTCCGCCAAAGATTATATTTCGGGTTGAGAGAGCTAATAAAATTTTAGGAACCAGTATCTCCTTAAAAACGATGGCCAATCATCTCTCCTCCCTTACTATGGCGGTAAAGGTAATTGATAAAGATCAAATGGAGGTTAGTCCACCGTCTTTCAGGGTGGATATAACCAGAGAGGCCGATCTGATTGAAGAAATCGCATGCTTAACCGGTTATAATAACATACCCGTTACCCTTCCAGCCATCAGGCCAACAGAAGAGGATATTACCGAACTTGTTCTCAGAGATCGGATTAAGGCCATGTTGGTTGGTATGGGATTTACAGAAATTATTACTTATAGCTTCATCTCGCCACAATCCGCTGATATGCTCGGAGCAGGAAAGAACAGTAATCTGCGATCCTTTGTAAAACTCTTAAATCCCCTCTCTCAAGATCTATCTGTCATGAGGACCTCCCTGATTCCCGGACTGCTTTCTACGGTTAGATTAAACTCATTGAGGGGACAGAATGATCTGTGGATCTTTGAATGGGGAAAGACATATATTAAAGGCGATAGTGAATTACCTCAAGAAAAGCAAATTCTTGCTGTCCTAATCACTGGGATGGGGTCCACAAAAAAGTGGTATCAGGAAAGGCAGGAGGTCGATTTTTTTGACATTAAAGGTATGGTAGAAAATATCCTCGACGAGCTTGGTATTGAGAAGGCAGAGTATAAAAGGAATGGCCCTAAAGAAGGACTTGATCCCAATGAATATACCCGAATTTTCTGCTCCGGCTCTGAGATAGGTGCTCTTGGTAAGGTTTCAAAAGAGGTTATGGAGGGCTATGGGCTTGAAAAGAACGCCTACATTTTGGAACTCTATATTGAACCCCTTTTATCCTTAGTTATCTGGGTAAAACAATTTATACCTCTGGCCAAATTTCCCTCGGTTAGAAGAGATATTTCTATCATAGTTAATCGCTCTATAGCGAGTACCTTGTTAGTAAATATTGTAAAGGATATAGGAAAAGACCTGGTTGAATCCGTGGATATATTTGATGTTTACCAAGGAAAACAGATTGCCCCTCAAGAAAAGGCCGTAGCTTTAGGGATTAGCTACAGGTCAATGAAAAGGACATTGACAGACGATGAAGTAAATAATATTCATGAGGATATAATAGAGGAAATTCGCCGGCAAACAGGTGGGAGGCTGAGAGAGGGTCCGAAAAATGGAAATTCCTGATAACAAACGCTTTTTCAGGATCGGTGAGGTAAGCCGGATAATTGGGGTAAAACCCTATGTTCTTCGCTACTGGGAGATGGAGTTTCCCAGTATTCGTCCTAAACGGGCTGATGATTCAAGACAGAGGATCTATCAGCGCGAGGATATCGAAACTATCGTAGAGATAAAAAAGCTCCTCTATGAAGAGAAACTCACCGTAGAAGGTGCAAAGAGGAAGCTCAAGGCTGTAAAGAAAACCAAATCTATGCCACCGATTAATCTTTTAAAAGAAATTAAGGAAGAGCTTGGCCAAATCTTGAAAATGCTTAAGTGATTCGCGCACTCCCTATATCCATCTTCTCTTTCTATTTCTATTTATCTTTGTTTTTTTAGATCCACACTTTTACTCCAGTCCTTTAGATATATTTACCCTTTTAAAATTTCTCCGCCCAAAAGAACGGAGATGATCCGTATTACCCGCTTTTTCATTTTGGGCATAATGCCCTTTGCAAAGCCTAACAGGGTTTACTTTTCTCCCTTTTTCCTTTATACAAGACATAAAAAAGGAAAATCCACTATGAAAAGATTAATCAGGAAATGCATTGAAAACATAACCCCTTATCCACCAGGAAAACCGATAGAGGAGCTTGAGAGAGAATCAGGAATAGTTGGCTCTATAAAATTGGCTTCAAATGAGAATCCCTTGGGCCCCTCCCCTAAGGCTATCAAGGCTATTAGAGAAAACATAAACAATATCCATAGATACCCTGATGGCAGTTGCTATTATTTGAGAGAGAAATTGGCGAAAAAGTTTGGATTACCAATGAGCAAAATTATTGCTGGCAATGGGTCAAACGAGATAATAAAGTTGCTTGTACATACCGTTCTTTCACCTGATGAGGAGATTATACTTCCTTTGCCTACGTTCTTATTATATGAAAAGGTTGTTAAAAGTTTTGAGGGAAAAATAGTTACGGTGCCTTTATTAAATTTCTCCATTGATTTGCCAGCTATCATTAAGGCAGTATCCTCCAGAACCAGGATCATTTTTATCAGCAACCCAAACAATCCAACAGGACAGGCCTTAAACAAGGAGGAAATCTCCCATTTTTTAAACGCCCTTCCATCAGATATAATAGTTGTTTTAGATGAGGCATATATTGAATTCACTACAGATCCAAACATTTCAAGCGCGGTAGAATTATTAGAGCTATATCCACTCTTAGTGGTTCTCCGAACATTTTCAAAGGCCTATGGATTAGCCGGTCTCAGAATTGGTTATGGATTTACCTCTGAGATAATAATAGATGGTATGAACCTGGTCAGACAGCCTTTTAATGCAAATTATTTGGCCCAGGTTGGAGCCTTAGCCGCCCTTGATGATGATAAGTTTGTGAAAAAAACTCTCGCCCTAACGTGGGACGGTCTCAAATTTCTATATTCACAGTTAGACAGGATGGGCCTTGAATATGTACCTACACAGACAAATTATTTCCTGATCAAGACGCCTATCGGCGCACAAGAAACATACCAGCGCATGCTCAGGGAAGGTGTCATAGTTAGGTCTATGGAAAGTTTTGGATTAAATAATTATATCAGAATAAATGTAGGACTACCTGAAGAGAATGAGAGGTTTATAAAAACCCTCGAGAAGATCCTTTCTTAAATTGAGCTGCATAATAACCATAGACGGACCAACAGGTTCAGGAAAGAGCACTATTAGCCGCCTCCTGGCTAAAAAACTAAATTATCATTATCTCGATACGGGAGCAATGTATAGGACTGTTGGACTTGCTATCTGGAAGACTGGTATAGATTTGAAAAACAAAGAGGAGGTAATTAAAATCTGTAATAGCCTCGATATTCAATTTATCCATGAAGGTGATTCAACAAAAATTTATCTAGGACAGGAGGATGTAACTGAAGCTATTAGGAAGCCTATTATAGATCTAATTGCATCCGATGTCTCTGCAATTGATGAGGTAAGGAAGGTAATGGTCAGGCTTCAGAGAAAAATCGGCTCTCAAGGTCAATTAGTGGCAGAAGGTCGAGACATGGGAACAGTTGTCTTTTCAGAAGCTAAGCACAAATTTTATCTTGATGCATCATTGGAGGTAAGAGTGAATCGGAGATTCTGGGAGAGACAAAAAAAGGGAGAATCTATCTCAAGGGAAAAAGTAAAGGAAGACCTCATCAAGAGAGACTATCAGGATATGAATCGGCGACTTTCCCCACTTAGACCAGCAAAAGATTCACAGATAATTGATTCAAGCAAATTAAATCCTGACCAGGTAGTTGAAAAAATAATTAAGGAAATGAAGGAAAATAGATAGAATGTTCAATTTCGATTACCTAAATTTAAAACAATCAATAGGTACAGATATGTATAAAAAATAAGTGATTGAATTTTAATAATAATTCTGTTATAAAACATAACTATGTTTTTTTTAAAAAATTTTTTATTAGGGGGCTAAAAGTTAATGGGTGAACAAACAGACAAAACAAAAGAAGAAGATAAAGATTTAGAAGATAAAGATTTAAAGGAGAAAACAATAGAATTAGAGACGGAAAAGTCTAATGAGGAAAATCCCGATCATCTTGATGTTGAAAGTAAAATGAAAGAAGATTCGGAAGAAATCAATATAGAAAAGATGTATGAACAGAGCCTGAGGCAAATTCAGGAAGGAGAGCTGGTAAAAGGAGAAATTATCAAGATATCAGAGGACTATGTTTTGGTAGACATTGGTTATAAATCAGAAGGTGTGATCCCTACAAGAGAATTTAAGAATTCAGATGGAAAAGTAACGGCCAAAGTAGGAGATAAGATCGATGTTGTACTAGAGAAAAAAGAGAATGATGAGGGACTTGTGATCCTTTCTGTGGAAAAGGCAAAAAAAATGAAAATATGGGATCTTATCAAGGATGTCTACAACAAAGATGGTACCATTCAGGGAAGGGTAATTTTCAGGGTTAAAGGAGGTCTTTCAGTAGATGTAGGTCTTCCTGCCTTTTTACCCGGCTCCCAGATTGATCTTCATCCTATCAGGGATCTTGATTCTTTAGTAGGCCAGGAAATAGAACTTAAAATTTTGAAATATAACAAAAGACGAAATAATATAATTGTATCTCGAAGGGCCATTCTTGAGGCCAAGAGGATAAAAGAAAAAGTTAAGACACTCTCGCTAATAGAGGAAGGATCAGTATTAAAGGGAACAGTCAAGAATATTACTGATTATGGCCTATTTGTAGATCTTGGTGGCATAGATGGGCTTCTTCACATAACTGACATGTCCTGGGGTAGGGTTGCTCATCCTTCCTTGATGTACCAGATAGGAGATGAGATAACAGTCAAGGTCATCGGCTTTGATAGGGAAAAGGAAAGAGTCTCCTTAGGGATCAAACAACTCAAAGTTGATCCCTGGATAGATGCCCATCAAAATTTCCCCGTCGGCGAAAAAGTCACAGGACAAGTAGTCAACCTCACAGATTATGGTGCATTTATAGAGATAGAAGAGGGGGTAGAGGGCTTGATTCATATCTCAGAGATGTGCTGGACAAGAAAGATTAAACATCCCTCCCAGATATTAAGTATTGGGGATACGGTTGATGCGGTAGTGCTGGATCTAGATACTGAAAATAAAAGGATCTCCTTGGGCATGAAACAGATAAAACCAAATCCTTGGGATATAATTTCAGAAAAATATCCAGTGGGTACAATTATTGAAGGTCGGATAAAAAATATTACCGATTTTGGATTATTTATCGGCATAGATGAGGAAATTGATGGTCTTGTTCACATTTCGGATATCTCATGGACAAAAAAGATTAAGCATCCCTCTGAACTATATAAGAAAGGGGAAGAAGTCCAGGCAAAAGTCCTCTCTATTGATAAAGATAATGAACGTTTCACACTGGGTATAAAGCAATTGACTAAGGACCCCTGGGAAGAGATTCCTGAAAAATACGGGGTTGGCACAAAGGTTACAGGAAAGGTGACCAATATAACAGATTTTGGGATCTTTATAGAATTAGAGGAAGGGATAGAGGGCCTCATTCATTCATCGGAGATAAGCAAAGAGAAATCCAAATCTCCTCTTGGAAAGTTCCAGATTGATGACGTTCTTCAAACCATTGTAGTAAATGTATCTAAGGAAGAAAAAAAGATTGGTCTTTCCATAAAAAAACTCCAAGAAAAAGAGTTCGAAGATATATATAAAGATTACAAAAATAATATGGAAGAGGTCACTTCCAACTTTGGGATGCTTATTAAAGAGAAGATAGAGTCCGATTCTGGCCTAAATTTTATGAAAGAGGAAGATGATTCAAAGAAGGAAGACAATCAGAATCTCAATTCAGTTGATACACCAGCAGAGGAAAAAGAATCAACAGAAAATAATAAACCCTCATAGCATGTTATCTTGTATGATTACTCCTCATAATCTCTTTTTAAAGATAACTATACTGAATCTTCATTTTTTCCCTAAAAATTAAAAGGGAAATCTTATGATTAAAAAGGATAATCCCATTACATTAGTCCTTATCATTCTGGGCATAGCTATTCTCTTTTTTGGCACAGTAATGGCTATTGTTCTTTCTTTCTCTAATCTAACAGCTTCTCTATCATTTCTATCATTTGGCAATAAAATAGGGGTGATCCCAATCAATGGTGTAATAAGGGATGCAGATGCAATTACAGATCAATTGATAGCTTTTAGAAAAGATAAGCAAGTTAAGGCCATAATTCTAAGAATAAATTCGCCTGGAGGTGGAGTTGTTCCTTCACAAGAGATATATATTGAGACAAGACGAACTATAAAAAAGAAAAAGGTGATCGCATCTCTTGGGTCTTTGGCTGCCTCTGGTGGTTACTATATTGCATCGGCGGCCGATAAAATAGTTGCAAATCCTGGAACCCTTACTGGCAGCATTGGAGTACTTATGGAGTTCATCAGGGTTGAAGAACTTCTCAAAAAGATAGGCATAGAAATGCAGGTGATTAAGAGTGGTGAGTTCAAGGATATCGGCTCTCCTAATCGAAAGATGACAGATAGAGAAAAAGAGTTACTTAAAAAACTTTTAGAAGATATACGGGATCAATTTGTAACTGCTGTCTCTAAAGGGAGGAATATGCCAAGAGAAAAGGTTCTGGAGATATCTGATGGCAGAATATTTTCAGCAAGACATGCAATAAAATTAGGCCTGGTGGATTCTCTTGGCAATTTCCAGGACGCTGTTAATCTGGCGAAGAGGTTGGCCAATATCAAGGGAGATGTAAAATTGGTCTACCCTCATAAGAAAAGAAGATCTTCTTTATGGGATTTACTATTCAAGAATTTTATTGATTCTATTATCGACAGAATTGATAGCCGTTATGGGCTACTCGAGTATAGGTGGAACGGAGAATTTAATGTCTCCAATTAGATAAAATTAATCTCCCCTTTTCCTTCTCTAATCACCTCCGGTTTATTGTCTATCAAGGTTACCACAGTAGAAGGTTCATATGATATAATTCCTCCATCAATAACCATTTCAACTAAAGAGGAATAGGTATCATGGATCACAGAAGGCTC
>CAYTDY010000074.1:0-9633 GCA_964436665.1 uncultured Desulfobacteraceae bacterium | reverse complement strand
ATCTAGAACCACAGGATTGATCTCTGTTAGGTGAAGGAGACTTATGTATTCTTCAACCATATCTTTCTTTGCAGCTACTAAGAGAACATCCATCAATTCTTCCTCTTCCTTTTCCTCTCCCTCTGTTTCTTCTTTCTCCGAGTGAAGGATCTGAAAGTCCAAATTTACGTCATTGATGTCAAAAGGAATGTATTGTTCTGCTTCACTCTGGATACTTTCTTCTAATTCTTTCTCTTCTTTTTTGGGGATTGAAATCTTTTTGACAATAACCGAATAGCCAGATATAGATGTAGCTACATTTTTGTTTTTAATTTTTAGATTATTAAGGAGGTTTTTTAGGGCGGCAGAGACTATTTCCATTTCTTTTATGGAGCCTTCTGATATAGCATCTTGGGGGAGACCTATCATGCCAAAATTCTTTAATATCATTCCCTTTTTACTATCCTCAATCTCGACAATCTTGATAGAGTGAGATCCAACATCGATTCCAACTAGTTGATTTTTTTTTGATACAGGCATCTTAGCTTTAATTTTTTTAAGATTTATTTATCAACAAAAAAGATTTTGTCTTTGTCGCTTAGATTATAGCCGAGGGCCAGAATAATTTTTCTTTTTGTCTCCATCCTACAATCTTTACCTTTTTCAATTCTGTCGATTGTCAGTGGAGATACGCCAGCTTTTCTGGCTAGCTCTGCCTTACTTAATAAAAGTTCTTCTCTTATTTTTTTTATTGAGTTTTGGCCCACTACTCGTTCCTCCAAGGTAAAATTTAATCTACAAATAAGAAAAGTTTCTTATAATGATACATATATGGATTAATTTGTCAAGTATTTTTAATAATTTAAATAAAATTACTACAATTTATATATATATAGTGGTAATTTTTAAAACTAACACAATATATTGTAATATCTTGAGAGGAGCCTTAATAGAATAACTAAAATATTTTCGTTTTTTTTTGAAATTGAGCAGATTGAGAAATTGGTAATTGCTCAAAATCTTGCTTGCTCTTTTAAACAGGGTTCCCTCTGGGAAATTTAACAGGGTGAAATTTAAAGTTGCTGGTTCTTTTGAGCAGATTGAGAAATTGCTTTACAAAGAAGTAGTTCTTAAATTAAATTCATGGTGGCAAATTAGATATGGGTAAAGAGACAAAAAAAGGTAAACAGGCCAGAAAAGAAACCAAAAAGAGCCTCTTGAGGGAATATATAGAGGCAGCTATAATAGCTATTTTTCTGGCACTATTCATTAGAGCCTTTATTATTCAGGCATTCAAGATCCCCTCAGGATCTATGAAACCAACACTATTAATAGGAGACCACATTTTAGTTAATAAATTCATTTATGGAATTAAAATCCCGTTCACCGATCGTTACATCATGCAGATAAAAAAGCCGAAGAGAGGGGATATAGTAATTTTTAAATGGCCAAGAAACGAGAAGAAAGATTTTATTAAAAGAGTTATTGGGATTGAGGGAGATAAGATTACGATAAAAAATGATATATTGTATATAAACAATGAGAAAATAGAGATAAAATATATTGGAAAGTATGAAGATGAAAATATTAACAAGGCGGACAAGTATATAGAATTCATTGGAGAAGCTAAGCATCATATACTGGATGAATACATTAAACATGAGAATTATGGGCCTAAGATTGTTCCTGAAAATTACATTTTTGTTATGGGGGATAATCGTGATCAGAGCCATGATAGTAGATACTGGGGCTTTGTTTCTTTAAATAAGCTCAAAGGCAAGGCTCTTATTATTTATTGGTCTAGGCCTCAAGGATGGTCTTGGCCGCGCTGGGAGAGGTTTGGACAGATACTTCATTAGGTGAAATTGCAAGCATTAAGCTATAAGCTCTGAGCTTTTAGCACTCGATTTTTGTGTTGGGCTCACTTATAATTTTAAGTACTTTAGGCACTTCCTTCGATTGACGATTGACGATTTTCGATTTTAACTTTATGCACTTTAGGCACTTTAAACTTTAGGCACTTCTCTATGAATTATATTGATAAAATAGTTGGAAATAGGTCAATAAAAAAGATTATGGTTACCTCTGTGCTAGAGGAGAGCCTAAAAGAAGATGACAGATTTAACAGTAACTCTTTTGATAAACTCTTGAAACTAGGCTTCAAGGATGATGAAGCTTTAATTCTTCTGGCCAGTCATAAGTCTCAGATAAAGTACGGTTATAGGCTGTCATTTGATACTCTTAAGCATATCCAAAGCTTATCTCAAAGAAGTAGCAAATTCTCTCCCATAAAAAGCTTAATTAAGTCGCCTTTTCTTTTTGCAAAGAGTGGTTGGATATACGAGCATGCCCCATACTTTGTTTTTTACAACAAATATAGTCAAGAAGAGCTTGATTCCTATATCCTCCAGTTTGCTAAAAGTTATCAATCCCTTTTTTTGACCAATCGGGTATCTCTTGATCTTCAGAAAAAATTGACCAATCCCAGGCGTGTTCTGGAAACTTCCTTTTGGGAAAAAGAGATCTGGGATCCTGTTGAAATGATGGTCTGGGCTACAAGAAACAACCTGGAAGGGCTGGAGTTAAATGTTGATTTTCATCCCTTTAATTTCGCTAAACTGCTCCCGGAGGAGTTTAGCAAGGAGAAGCGAGAGGAGATAAAGGCTGCTGCCTCACACTTTGGAATGAAGATAGACATTCATTCCCCCATTGTCGGACCCTATTCACCTTCCCCCAATCCTGATAAGGGCAAACAACTCTTCTATAATCCTTTAGAATGTTTGGAACTCCAAAGAGAGACCATCTTTCTGGCAAGAGATATAGGCGCTGGATCGGTTGTTGTTCATCTAATTGATCTATCAAGAGTGAAGGAAATGGCAGATCTAATTATGACTGCAGCTGGAAGTTCTGCCCGGGTGACAATAGAGAATTACTGCGAGACAAAAGAAAGGCAGGATGCAGATACATTTATCTCAATCCTCGATGAGATCTGTAAACTTTTGCCAAAGGAGGTTATAAAGGATAATTTTGGGGTGACCTTGGATGTTGGGCACCTGAATATAGAGGGGGAGGATCCTTTGGTTGGGGCAGAAAAGACTGGAAGATGGTGCAAAGATAAAGGGGTCTTCTTAAGATTACATTCTACTGATAATTATGGCAAACTGTTGTCTTATTCACCTCATTATAGTGCAGATATCCATGGAAATGTCTCCGGCAAAGGGATCAACAATTCCTTAATAATAAAAATGTTGCGATACATTGGCCTTAATTTTGACGTCTTGGCAGAGCAAATTCAACCATTAACGTCTGAAGATATAGCCCTTATTGACCAGGCACAGAGGTTCCCTATAAATGAGTCATTTGAGACTGTAGCAAAAAAGGGAAAAAAGAGATTATCCACTATAACAGTTGATAGCCTTATTGATCTAAATGTGAAAAAGGAGGGGGCTTATCAATTCTTTGCTGGTTTGGAGGATATAGGTTCTCTAAGGGAATACCTCCTGTACAGAAAGATCCAGACTAAGAAATACCTTTCTGTAGAGGAGGTCAAAAAATCATCTATTGAATTTATGAAAATGCCCCAGTCTTTCAAGCTTGAGTTAATGGAATATGTTGATGACCTTTTAGTGCCGGTTCATAGTGAAACAGGTCGGATAGATAGAAGCAAGAAAGATTTGATTTATCAGAATGTCAGTGGGGCATTATTTGGAAGGGTGAACAAGGAAAATCTCAATCAGATATTTTACAGAACAAAGACATTCAACCAGGGTGATATCATCTGCGAGCAAAACAGCTATGGGGCAGAGATGTATTACATTAAAGAGGGGGAGGTGAATGCGATTGTTGATGGTATAGATCTGGCTACATTGGGTGCAGGTGAGATATTTGGTGAGATGAGTTTATTCTACAATATTAAAAGAACGGCCGCCATAAAGGCTATTAAGGATAATACCAAGATTGGTATATTGCCGAGAGAGGAATTTGAGGATATCTTGTTGAAGAGTCAAAAATTTGCATATGATTTGGTATTCAGATTGTTTAATATACTCCCCCGGAGGCTCAGAAACTTGAATGAAAAATATAAGATGGCAATTATAGCCTTGAGGCATTTTTTGGAAAGCGATTTAGAAAGGGTTAAAAGACTTGAAGACATCATCACTGATTCCAAATCCTTGAAAACATCTCTCCCCAACCTCTCTTTGGATGATATAGAAAGCTTGTTTACAGAGAAGAGGGCTTTTGAACAAGATGAAGAGATTTTTGCCGAGGGAGATACAGGTGATGGAGCGTATTTTATCTTAGATGGAAGGGTCAGGGTAATCACTTTTGCAGAAGATTTTAAGGAAATTGTCTTGGGAGAGCTGGAGGCATGTCAGATTTTCGGTGAAATGGCCTTGATAGATGATAAACCCCGATCGGCCAGTGTTGTTCCTATAACAAAGTGCAAGTTAGCGTTTATGTCCAAGAAGCAATTCGATTATCTTGTTCAAATAAAATCCGATCTGGCATATCGTTTTATGTCATCTGTGTGTCTATCTATCTTTAGGCACATCCTCAGGCTCAATACCCTATATCTAAAAGTAAAGAAGGAATTTCAATAAGTATGCCTGTGACTTGCCATTGATCATTTGCCATTTGAAAGGAAGAAAAGAAATACCGTCACTACTCAGGATCAAAGTTCCAAGGTTCACGGTTCAAGGTTAGAGAGCAGTGCAAAGTAGCCAACCGTGAACCGTGAACCTGACAACCTGAGTAGTTACGAAATACCAATGACAAATGGTAAATGAAAAATGAACAATAGTTCGAATATGGAGGAAAATCAACTAAAATGGTATGCTCTTCACTCCCGTAGCCGTCATGAGGATGTTGTCTTTAAAGGGCTGAGAAAAAAATCAATTGAGGCCTTTCTCCCCAAGATACAGGTTATGAGCCGGCGAAAAGACAGGAGGAAAAGGATATTGGTCCCCCTTTTACCAGGCTATGTCTTTGTGCATACAGATCTGAATCCATATCATTACTCGGATATAATCAGAACCTATGGTGTTGTTAGGCTAATTGGGTTCGAAGGGAAACCTATTCCAGTCAAAGAAGAGGAGATATTATCCCTCCAGATATTAAATGGCACTGACAGGACTGTTAGGAATCAAGCCTATATGAAAAAAGGCGATATGATTATGATTATGGAGGGGCCTTTAAAAGGGCTGACCGGATATTATATCAGGCATAAGGATAAATCGGACAAAGTGGTCGTATCAATAGAGCTACTTCAACGATCCTTAGCTGTGGAAATTGAAAACTGGAGTGTAGAGAAGATTAGTTAAGGAAATCATGAGATCGGAGAGGAACAGTGCAAAAGACTGTTAGGATAGCCGTGGTTGGCACTGGTTATTGGGGAAAGAATCTGGTAAGAAATTTTGCCTCGCTGGGGACCCTTATCGGGATATGTGACATTGATGATAAAAATATTACCTATATTAAAAAAACATACCCGGGCCTAAAGACCACTAATTCATTTTCAGATATTCTATCGGATAACAATTTAGATGCAGTCGTTATATCAACACCTGCAAAGCTCCATTACCAGATGGCAAAAGATTCCCTTTTAGCTGATAAGCATGTTTTTGTCGAAAAGCCGTTGGCATTGAATGTGGATCAAGGAGAAGAACTTTTGGAGCTATCTAATGAAAGGGAAAGGATTCTCATGGTAGGCCATCTTCTTCATTATCATCCCGCAGTAGTTAAACTTGAAGAGTTGGTTAAGCAAGGGGAATTGGGGAAGATCGAATATATTTACTCTAACAGGTTGAATCTGGGTAAAATAAGAAGAGAGGAAAATATCCTCTGAAGCTTTGCTCCTCACGATATATCAGTTATCTTAGGTCTTACAGGAGAGATGCCGGATAATGCATCCGGCTTTGGCGGAAATTATCTTCATGAGAAGATTGCCGATGTAACATTGAGTCATCTATCATTTCCTTCAGGAATAAAGGCCCACATTTTTGTAAGCTGGCTACATCCATATAAAGAACAGAGGTTAGTGGTTGTAGGAGATAGGAAAATGGCCTTGTTCAACGACCTTAACCCAAAAGATAAGCTTATTATCTTCCCGCATGTCATAGAATGGAAGGATCATCTTCCCGCGCCAAACAAAAAGGAAGGCCAGATGATCCCTGTTGATCCGGTGGAGCCATTAAAAGAGGAATGTCAGCATTTTATAGATTGTATTATTAATAACTCCCAGCCACGTACAGACGGAGTTGAGGGATTAAGGGTTTTAACAGTTCTTCAGGCCTGCCAGAAATCCCTGGAAAACAAGGGTAAGGTTGTCTCTGTTTCCAAATTGTCTGATTGGAGAAAAAGAAAAGAAGACATATATTATGTAGATAAGACAAGCATTGCGGACGAAGGATGCATAATAGGGAGGGGAACAAAGATCTGGCATTTCTCACATATCATAAAGGGAAGCATCATTGGCAATGATTGCAGCATAGGCCAGAATGTGATGATTGGGCCGGATGTAAAGATAGGTAATAAGGTAAAGATACAGAATAACGTTTCTATATACCGTGGAGTTACCCTTGAGGATGGAGTTTTCTGTGGCCCCTCTATGGTTTTTACAAATGTATATAATCCAAGGAGTTATATACCGCGCAAGGATGAAATTAGACCAACAATGGTTAAAGAGGGGGCTACATTGGGTGCTAATTCAACTATCCTTTGCGGGCATACCATAGGGCGGTTTGCCTTTGTGGCCGCTGGATCTGTTGTGCTTGATGACATATCCGATTTTGCATTAGTGGCCGGAAATCCTGCCGTGATAAAGCGGTGGATCTGCAGATGCGGTGTGGGGCTTCATTTTGAAAATAGGATAGCAGTCTGTGATGCATGTGGCCTAAAATATAAAAAAATGAAAGATAAGGTCAGTATCATTTCCTGACCCCTCAACTCTTATTTCTTCATTTTATTTTCCCTCTACTTCGTATCCTATCCCCATAGCCCTTTCAAGCTTTGCCCAGGCAATGTTGTGTTCACTCAGGGCGTTAAAGTAGTTTGTCCTTGCCTGTGTCAGAAGGGTCTGGGCATCCAGGACATCAGTTGACGTGGCCACCTGTTGTTTATATCTTTCCTCATTCATCCTGAAATTTTCTTCTGCCTGGACTATGGCAGTCTTGGCTACTTGAATATTCTTCTCTGCTTCCCTCAAATATAAATAGGCATCCTTCACTTCCAAATCAATATTATCCTTGATCTCATTTAAGAGGTATTTTGTCTTTGTCAGTTTGGCCCTGGCAGATGCTACATCATGCCTTTTCTTTTTCCACTCCCAGAAGGTCCACTCTCCTTTTAAGGTTATAGTCCAGTTGTCGGCATCTTCACCTGGATCGGCTTCCAAAAGAACATCATCAGTCTCTCTCTGATAATTTCCAATTAATGTCACTGATGGATAATAGTTGCTCTTGATCAATTCTACGTTTTTTTTAGCAGAGGCAATATTCAATGATACCTCTTTTATCTCTGGCCTGTTCAGCTCTGCCTTCTTCATGCATTGATCAAGGGATAGCCTTACAGGATAATAATCAAGCATGTCTTTGATCTTTAGCCTTTGATCAAGCTCCCTTCTTAGCAGCTTGTTAAAAAGAGACCTGGCAATCTCTACCCGATTCGTTGTGCTGATCAGATTCTGCCTTGCCTGGGCCATCTGGACCTCAGTTTGCAGGAGATCATTTTTGGCTATAATTCCTTCATCGTAAAAGGCCTGAGATACCATCAAATGGGCCTTCAGTTGCTCAACGGCTTGTTTGGCAACATTTTTTAGTTTCTCTGCCTGAAGAATCCCAAAATAGGCACCCTTAACATTCAATACCAGATCTTGAGTAACAGTCTCTTTCTGGATTTTAGCTGTATTTATCCCCAATGAGGCTAACTCCCGCGATATGGTAAGTCTCCATCCGGTAAATAAAGGCTGAGAGGCAGTTATATTAAATTGGTAGGTATTAGTGTCTAATGGGGAAACATTCTTTGGGAAATGTCCTGTTGCTGGATTGTAGGGGTAGGTAGTATACCTGGCATCATTAACTGTATCATTATCAAGACGGGTGTAGGAGTAGCTGGTGCTTAATTTTGGATAAAAATCAGCCTTTGAGGAGAGCTCTTCAAATTTTCTTGCCTTTATCTCTTCTTCTGCTGATTGGATAGATAAGCTTTTCTCTAAGGCTATCTTAATGCTCTCTTCCAAGGTAAGAACATCAGAGGCTATAATATGTGAAGATTGTAATAATAAAATAAATAGGATTCCCAAAAAAATAGATAACTTTCTCATCATTCTGCTCTCCTTTTTTCTATTTACCCTGTTAGAGTACCCCGTGGATATTATTCAACCCGCAAACAGCGGATCACCTTTTCACATGGGGTATAGTGCCCCTTGTGAAATCCTAACAGGGTTTGATTACCCCATTTTAAAAAACATCTCTCTCATTGTAGAAAATTTATCCGTCAATCCCAACCTATCTCTTCTCATGAAAAAGAATGGTAAAAATATCTCTGTTTTACTCAATAAGTTTTAAATTATTTCTTAAGAGAGATAATAATAATTCAGGATATGAACAAAATCAAAACATCAACTACTATTTAAAGACACAAAAAAATAATGAAGCTTGAGTTATTCACATTGAGAAAAAAATGCCATCAATCAACTTTTAACTCATGCCACCCTCGATTAAGATTTATTTTGAAAAGAATGTAATTTTACACCTTATGACATGAAGGTCAAGGGATATGTAGCCAAGGGGAATCTGAAGGGATATTAATACAGGCAGTTTCAACTTAATGCTATTGAAACGGCACAGCAAGGCACATTGTTTTAGGCCCGCCCTGGCGCGACGTATCAGGGATATCGTATGGTCGCTGCATTATTTCGCAGCTGAAGTCTATATACTAATACCTTACAAGCCAGGTCTGGGCCAGGTGCATAAGAAAAAAAAGAGATTCTCCTGGCGATATGTTAAAAAAACTTTAATATTGTGCAAAGGTCTAATTACACTGAATTGAGCGATTAAGGATTGATTAAATTTGACAATGTGGGAATAATGAACAATGATAATTGACGGCTTATCAATAAGTCCTGGTGCGGCATTAATCTGATTGCAACCTTTTACGATTTAGTTATGATCAACATATAAGAGAGAGAGGAGCCAATTATGATCAAAGTGACCTGTTTGGGTGCTGCAGGATCGGTGACAGGATCCAATTACCTCGTTGAGAATACCCAGGGCAAAAAGGTCCTGGTTGATTGTGGCCTTTTTCAAGGCGGCAAACAGATGGAATTGCGCAATTGGCAAGACTGGGGTTTTGATCCCAAACAGATAGATACCCTTTTTCTGACCCACGCTCACATTGACCACAGCGGAAGGATTCCCAAGTTAGTGAAGGATGGTTTTCGAGGGAAGATCATTACCTCTCCACCCACAGTGGAACTGTGCCAGATCATGCTCCTTGATTCCGCTCATATCCAGGAAATGGATGCTGAGTGGCAGTCGAGGAAAAACAAACGGCGGGGGAAAAAGGACATGCTTCCCCTTTACACGACAGGGGATGCAGCAGAAAGCTTACAATATTTTTCCCCAATGGAGAGGGATCAGATAATCACTGTTGAAC
>CAYTDY010000073.1:6049-9709 GCA_964436665.1 uncultured Desulfobacteraceae bacterium | reverse complement strand
TTATCACCTGCTTTTTTGGATACGCTGCACTTACCATAGCATGTGGCCTTGGATTCATGTATCTTTTAAAAGGATTGGAAAAAGAGCAAAGTTCAAGGGCTTTTTTTAGATTTTTACCGGGTAGAGAAATAATAGATGAGCTTACATATCATAGTATTGTTATTGGCTTTATCTTTTTAACACTGGGCATTATCACCGGTTCGGTTTGGGCCTACTCTGCATGGGGATCATACTGGAGCTGGGACCCAAAAGAGACATGGTCTTTGATAACATGGTTTATCTATGCTGCAATGCTTCATTCCAGATTCGTTCGGGGTTGGAGAGGAAAAAGGATGGCCATAATGAGCCTAATTGGCTTTGCTTCTGTGCTTTTCACTTATTTTGGTGTAAATTATCTTCCAGGATTACATAGTTATTTTTAGAAAATCGTCGTAATTGAGGGATTTAGAAATTTGAAATTGTGGATTCAAAAGTTCAAAGCTGACCAATAAAAGCTCAATCAAACCAAGGGCAATTGCGGAATGTGATTTGTAATTTGAGATGTAAGATGGGCGCATACCGCATATTGCATATAAATTTAGGCACTTATAATTTTAGCCCTGGCCCAGACCTGGCAAAACCTGACTTAGCAAAGATAAACCAGGATTGGTGATATATCAGAAGCAAGCGTATATTCAAATCATGTCGCACCAAGGCGGGCTCATTTTAGGCACTTAAGATGATCAGATCTATGTTTATCTGGACATTCATTGGGATAATAAACACCCTCATCTGGGCACTGATTGGGATCTTCTTATCCCTCTTTTCCGCCACTGGTAGGATTACACATTTCTACTGTGCTGCCCCATGGTCAAAGACTATTCTTTGGGGCTCCGGTGTTAGGGTGGAAATAAATGGGCTTGATAAAATACATAAAGAAAAGACCTATATCTATATTCCAAATCACCTGAGTATTTTTGATATATTTGCCCTGTTGGCATATCTCCCGGTTGATTTTAAATTCATTCTTAAAAAGGAACTGATGCGGATTCCAATCCTTGGCTGGGCAATGAGGAGAGCAAGATACATAAGCATTGACCGCTCCTCTCCAGCAAAGGCCAAAAGCACCTTTAAACAGGCGGTAGATAGGATTAAGAGCGGGGCTTCAATCCTAATATTTGCCGAAGGGACACGTAGCAAAGATGGGCATTTACAGCCATTGAAAAAAGGCGCCTTTCATCTTGCTATTGAATCAGGCGCTCCCATTGTTCCAGTAGCTATCAAAGGCACCAACAAGATTATGCCAAAGGGGAGCTTTAAGATAAAGAAAGGATCTATCAAGATTCAACTCGGCAGGCCTATTGAAACAATCCATTACAAAAAGCAAAACATGCCTGATCTTATAGAAAAGGTTACAGGATGTTTGATGACGATGTTGGAAGAGAAGAATTGATTTTCCCCTGTTTATGATAAACAGGATTGAATCAAATCCTTATTTTTTCCTCTGGGTTTATTTCAATTATCTCGATACCAGCACTGAGAAGGAGGGCTGCTGTTACGCCGAGACCATATCCAGCTTCTGTTTCACAATAAGGGGTATTAAGGCCGCAGGAGGGGCTTTTATTTTTTAGAATAGCCTTTTTTGCGCCTGTTATCCTTGCCAGTTTAAGGCTTTCCTGAGCCCCTTTAATGAAGGCCCCAGTTACATCTTCTCCCAAAGAATTTATCACTCGGGCATATCCAGCAAGGACTCCCTTTCCATCACCATTAACAATGTTAGACGATGTCCGGGGAGTAGGTAATCCGCCTAATTGCTCAGGGCAGATAGGTATAAATTGCATCTCTTGAGCCTTTTTAGTTATTTCTTCAACCCGGCTGTGACCACCGTCATAACGGCACCCAATGCCAAGGAGGCAACTACTTATCAAAACAGGCAAAGATATTAACCTCAATCAATAAATTTTAATGCAGGCTTTAAATCCCTTTTCTCTATCCATCCTATCTGGTATGCTTTTTCACCCATCACCTGAATTTGTTGCATAACATCCTGGACATCTTTTTCAGCGACAATAATTATCAGACCAATACCATTGTTAAAAGTTCTCATCATCTCCTGGTCAGGGATGTTTCTAGCCTTCTTGATAAAGCGGAAGATAGGTTGGGGCGTCCACGATGATTGCTTGATTACTGCCTGGCAGTTAGCAGGTAGGATCCTAGGGAGGTTTTCTGTTATTCCACCACCAGTTATATGGGAGATGCCAAATATATGAAAATTCTTTATGAGGTGGTTTATGATCTTAACATAGATTTTTGTTGGCTCGAGTAATTCTTCCCCAACTGTCCTGCCAAATTCATCAACATAATCATTTACTGACATCTTGAGTCCGTCAAAAAATATTTTTCTGACCAGAGAATAGCCATTGCTGTGAAGCCCGCTGGAGCCTATCCCGATCAACTGGTTTCCAATAGCTATCTCACTGCTGTCAATGATCTTATCAGCATCAACTAATCCCAAAGCGAACCCGGCAAGATCATATTCTCCTTTGGCATAAAATCCAGGCATTTCAGCCGTTTCCCCACCGATTAGGGCACATTTAGCCTCCTTACATCCTCTGCTAATACCTTTTATTATCTCTACTGCTATGTCATGATTAAGTGTACCCATTGAAAGATAGTCCAGAAAGAAAAGAGGGTTTGCACCCTGTACGATGATATCATTAACGCACATGGCTACTAGATCTATTCCAATGGTGTCATGCTTATCAAGCATAAAGGCTATCTTTAACTTTGTACCCACTCCATCCGTGGAGGATACAAGAACAGGTTTTTTAATATTTCCTAAATTAATAGAATAAAGACCGGTATATCCACCTAATTCGCTCATGACATTTGATTTAAATGTCTTGCTTACGATAGGCTTTATAATGTCAACAAATCTTTTACCGGCATCTATGTCTACACCTGCCTCTGAGTACATATCTTTGCTTTTTTTATCTGCCATTCTTTTAAAACCTCTATTAATTTGCCATGTTAATATTTACAATAAATGTCAATTAAGACTTGATTATCAAGAAATTATAGGAAATACATCAAAGGCTATAAAAACTTATCAGGGTAAAAAATTTAGGTACCTATTTCTCAGGTACCCGATCTTTTGCTAAAATTCAACTATTATCTTCACCTTTCCCTTGTAAAATCTGGTTATCTAAAGGCAAAAAAAAGAAGATAGAAAGCTAAATTAGTTGAAGAGAAGGATTAGCAGGGCAAAGGTGGAGATGGGAAAGAAAATTTTGACTATTCTCCGTTTTTGTGTAGTATAAATACAAATTTTTATAAGGAGTAGAAAAAATGCATAAGTTTCAAAGGATTGATCGATTACCTCCGTATGTCTTTGCTACTGTTGATGAGTTGAAGATGGATGCAAGACAAAAGGGCGAAGATATTATTGATTTGGGGATGGGCAATCCAGATCTACCAACACCCAAACATATTGTAGACAAGATGGTGGAGGCAGTGCAGAGAGCGAAAAACCATAGATATTCTGCCTCGAGGGGGATTACCAAGCTTCGGCAAGCTATTTCTGATTGGTACAAGTCCCGCTTTGGAGTAAAAATAGATCCCGAGGAAGAGGCTATTGTTACTATTGGAGCCAAGGAGGGGATAGCCCATTTAGTTTTAGCC
>CAYTDY010000073.1:0-6039 GCA_964436665.1 uncultured Desulfobacteraceae bacterium | reverse complement strand
ACCATATGCCCTGGTGATGTGGTCTTTGCCCCTAACCCTACTTACCCCATTCATCCGTATTCAGTAATTATTGCTGGAGGCGACCTCAGGGGAATTCCTATTGGACCTGATAGAGACTTTTTTGAAGATCTCTTGACAGCGACAAAGCAAACATGGCCAAGACCAAAGATGTTGATAATCTCTTATCCCCATAACCCAACTACAAATGTGGTGGATATAAACTTTTTTAAGAAAATAGTGGAGTTCTGCACCGATCATGAAATGATGGTCATTCACGATTTTGCCTATGCGGATTTGGTTTTTGATGGTTATAAGCCGCCGAGTTTTCTACAGGTACCAGGGGCCAAAAAGATAGGTGTGGAATTTTATTCTCTTACTAAAAGCTTTTCCATGCCTGGATGGCGGGTTGGCTTTTGTGTTGGTAACAGGGATATAATAGCAGCTTTGAGGAGGATAAAGAGCTATTTAGACTATGGAATTTTCCAGCCAATACAGATTGCCTCTATTATTGCTTTAAACGGGCCTTATGACTGTGTGAAGGAGATAGCAGAGGTTTATAAGGAGAGGCGGGATACCCTTATCAATGGCTTGGAAAGGATTGGATGGAAAATAGAGAAACCTAAAGCTACCATGTTTGTATGGGCGAAGATACCAGATAGCTTTGGAAATATAGATTCTATCGAATTTTCAAAACTACTTATAAAAGAGGCTAAAGTGGCAGTTTCTCCAGGCATAGGTTTTGGGCAATATGGTGAGGGATATATCAGGTTTGCCCTGGTTGAAAACAAGCATAGGATTAATCAGGCTATAAGAGGGATTAGGAAGATACTATAATGGAGTAAAGAGATGTCTCAGATAAATGTTGGCTTGATTGGCTTTGGAACAGTAGGAGCAGGTATGGTTGAGATCCTGATCAATAACCGGGAATTGATAGAGGATAGGGTTGGTGCGGAGATAGTAATAAAAAAGATTGCAGATTTAGATATTGACTCAGACAGGGGAGTAGAGATTGACCCTGCATCTCTTACTACCGATGCAATGGAGATAATCAATGATCCGGAGATAGATATCATTGTGGAACTAATAGGTGGCTATGATCAGGCGATGGAATATATTTTAATGGCCATGGAGAGAGGGAAACATGTGATTACGGCCAATAAGGCTCTGATTGCCCAATATGGCAAACTGTTATTTGAGACAGCCGAAAGATACAACGTTGATATCGCCTTCGGGGCAAGTGTTGCAGGAGGTATTCCAATTGTTAGGGCCTTGAGAGAAGGCCTGGCTGCAAACCAGATAAAGGCAGTCCTGGCTATTTTGAATGGAACGTCGAATTATATCCTAACCAGGATGACAGAAGAAGAGCTTTCTTTTAATGAGGCGCTCTCAATAGCCAAGAGGCTCGGTTATGCAGAAGCAGATCCTGCTCTGGATACTGACGGAAGTGATGCTGCCCATAAATTGACCATCATTATTTCTCTGGCCTTTGGTCGCCCTTTTGCTTATGGGGATGTTTATAAGGAAGGGATTGATGGGATTTCTCCTGAGGATATAAAGTTTGCCAGTGAGTTAGGTTATTGCTTAAAATTATTGGCTATAGCAAGAGAGGCAGATGGCCATATCGAGGCCAGAGTGCACCCGGCATTTGTTCCTCTGGATCATATCCTGGCAAATGTCAAGGAGGCATATAATGCCGTTTATGTTGAGGGTGATTTTGCAGGACCCACTCTATTTTATGGGCTTGGTGCTGGTAGAAGGCCTGCAGGAAGTGCAGTGGTGTCTGATTTGATGGATATGGCCAGAAATCAAATCAAAGGTATTACAAGGAGAGTTTTACCTCTCTCCTTTGCACGCTCTCCCGCCAAAGAGCTATCTCTCAAACCTATGGATCAGGTAATTACTGAATATTATTTTCGATTTTCTGCAGTAGATCGGCCTGGGGTGCTTTCTAAGATATCCGGCATTCTTGGTGCTAATAATATAAGTATAGCCTCTGTTATTCAGAAAGGGAGAGGAGCCCATGACTCTGTCCCTTTAGTAATGCTGACCCATGAAGCGAAGGAGAGAGATGTCAGGAAGTCCCTGGAGCTTATAGACAAGCTGGATGTGGTAACTGAAAATACAGTCTTTTTTAGGGTGGAAAAAGAGACAGGTATCTGAAATTATTTTCGAGTTTCGATTGCCGATTAAGCAAATCGAGTTAAATGGGACGCAGATTTTCGCAGATACACACAGATAACATCATTATTAATAAATCCAAAAATCCTGATAATCTGCGTTCACCCTGTTGAATAGGGTTCCCTCCGGGAAATTCAACAGGGTTCATCTGTATCCAAAAGAGGAAATTCCTATACAATCGAGTTACGGGTTACAAGTAGAGCCTGACAAATGACAACGCATACCCCCATGGAGAGAAATCATAGCCAAACAAGAAAATATGTCCTACTAGTTGGTGACGGGATGGCCGATTATCCATTAGAGGAACTAGGGGGTAAAACTCCCCTTGAAGTGGCCGAGACTCCACATATGGACCGGATCGCCGCCTGCAGAGTAGGGCTCGTGAAAACAATTCCTGAGGGGATGGAGCCCGGCAGTGATGTAGCAAACCTCTCTCTATTGGGATACGATCCCAGAAAATACCATTCCGGTCGCGCTCCCCTGGAGGCGGCCAGTATGGGTGTCACTCTTCGGGCCGAACAGGTGGCTTTCAGAATGAATCTGGTAACCTTGGATTTGAGATCAGATAGGGAGATTTTCATGATTAGCCACAGTGCTGGAGATATTTCCTCAGAAGAGTCGGTGCAGATCGTAAAGGATTTAAAGCAGGAACTGGACCTTCCCTGGATCGAGATCTATCAAGGGTTGGCCTATCGGCACCTCCTCTTGTGGGAAAATGGCCCTGAGGAGAAGTTAACCATCCCTCCACATGATGTCCTTGGTCAGAACATAGCCTCTTACCTAAGCCATTCTTCAGGGGACCCTATACCCGAACTGATCCAGCGCTCCTGGAGAATCCTGAAGGAACACCCCATCAATGCGAGGCGTAGGCGTGCAGGTCTTTATGAGGCAAACTCCATCTGGCTGTGGGGACAGGGAAAGGCACCAAACCTGCCCTTATTTAGCGATAAATATGGTCTGAAGGGCGGTGTCATTTCAGCAGTTGATCTATTGAAGGGCATAGGTGTTTATGTGGGGTTTATCCCCATTCATGTAAATGGGGCAACAGGTTATTTGAATACCAACTATCAAGGCAAGGCCGAAGCGGCATTGAAAGGACTTGCGAGCCTTGATTTCATTTTTCTTCATGTTGAGGCACCAGATGAGGCTGGGCACAAAGGTAACTATAAAGATAAGATACAGGCCATTGAAGATTTTGATCAGAAGGTTGTCGGGATTGTTATGGAAGGATTAAAGGATATTGAGGATTGCCGGATTATGGTCGTTAGCGACCATTTAACACCCATTGTAAAAAGGACCCATACCAGTGAGCCTACCCCTTTTGCCTGGGCCAGTAAAAAGCAGATTGAGTCACTGTCGGAAGGCCCTCCATTTACCGAAGCATCCGCAATGGAGAGCGGACTTATATTTGAGAGAGGTCATGAACTGATTGACTCGTTCTTGTTTGAAGATTGATACTCTCTTTAGCTAGGTATGAGGAACATTGCTGAAGAGGTAAAAGCTGAACTAGCAAATAATTTTGAAAAATGGGATTGAATGAGCAAGAAGAAGAATATCATTTATTATAGGGTTATTTATGGTGATTGTGACTCAATGGCTATAGTTTATTATTCGAATTATCTCAAACTTTTTGAAATGGGCAGGACAGAATTGTTAAGAGAGCTGGGCACCACATACAGGGAAGTTGAGGAGAGTGGTTTTTTCTTACCAGCAACAGAGGCCTACCTGAAATACATTAAACCTGCCCTGTATGACGATTTATTAAAAATTGAAACAATGATCGGTTTTGTAAAAAGGGCAAGTAGCAGGTTTGATTATACAGTTTATAGGGGAGAGGATATAATTGTACAGGGCTATACAATCCATGCCTGTCTGGATAGGGAGAATCGGATAGTCCGGTTTCCTGATTTTTTACTTAACGCTTTAAAAGGAGATAAATAGTGAACATACTCTTTTTTGGTCCCAACGGAAGCGGGAAGGGCACCCAGGGGGCAATCGTAAAAGAAAGATTAGAGATACCCCATATCGAAACAGGCGTTATATTCAGGGAGAATATATCAAAAGAGACAGAATTAGGGAAAAAGGCCAAGGCCTATATAGATAAGGGAGAATTGGTTCCTGATGAAATAACCATACCAATGGTTCTAAACCGGCTTAAAGAGGCGTACTGTATAAATGGCTGGCTTTTGGACGGTTTTCCACGGAATCTCAACCAAGCTGTTAGGTTGAATGAGGCCCTTACCCAGGAGAGTATTGATGTAGATGTTCTTATTGAGGTTATCATGGATCGGGAGATAGCTAAAAAAAGGATAATGGGTCGCAGGCTCTGTGTAAATGATAACAAGCACCCAAATAATATTAATATAGAGGCCATCAAACCGGATGGTGATAAATGTAGGATATGTGGTGGAGAGTTGAAGAAAAGGGATGATGACCAGGACGAGGCAGCGATTGATCAGAGACATGATATCTATTACGATACAAAAAATGGCACTATTGCCGCAGTAAAATACTTCAAGGACTTATCAGATAGGAGTGATATCCCAGCTATTGTGGAAGTGGATGGAAAGAATAGTGTCGAAGAGGTCACGAAGGAGTTGGTTGAGAAATTAGACGCTTTAATTTAGGGATTTAGAGATTGAGAATTGAGGAATTGAGAGATTTATAACCCTGGCCCAGTCCCCTGGCCCAGACCTGGCATATAATCTTAATAGATTGATCAGAGCACGTAGCGCATTATAGTATAAACTTAACAGTTTGATTGAAGCTCATCGCGCCAGGGCAGGCTTTAGGCATTTTAGACACTTACAACCCTGGCCCAGACCTGGCCTATAATTTTAATAGGTCTATAAGAGCACATGGCGCCTTATAGACTTAATAGTTTGATTTAAGCACGTCGCGCCAGGGCGGGCTTTAGACACTTAAATAAGGATTTATTATGGAGTATTCAATTAGTCCAGATGGAGAACAATTTCCCCTTCCACAACAGGATGATTACAAGAGTGAATTTGAGAGACTATCTATAATTACAAAAGGTGAGAGGGAAAAAGGGAGTGAGATAGTCGTTGTTATGGGTCTTGGCTTTGTAGGAGCGGTTATGGCAGCAGTTGTGGCAGATTGTGTGGATAAAAAAACAGGAGAGCACAATAAGTTTGTGATTGGCATGCAGAGACCAAGTACCCGGAGCTTTTGGAAGATTCCTCTATTTAACAGAGGGATTTCTCCGATAAGGTCAGAAGATCCTGCTGTTGAACAATTGATTGATCACTGTGTCAAAAAGAAGAAGGCTCTAACAGCTACTTATACATACGATGCCCTAAAATTTGCAGATATCCTGATCCTTGATGTCCAGTGCGACTTTGTAAAGGAGGATCTTGGAAATCTTCAGAGCGGCCATGTTGAAATGGGCGCCATTGAAGAAAGTTTCAAGATAATTGGTAGATTAATTGAGCCCAATTGTCTTGTGCTTATTGAAACCACTGTGCCTCCAGGAACAACCGAGTATGTTGCCTATCCCATTATTAAAACGGCCTTTAAAAAAAGAGGCATCGAAACCGAACCCCTTTTGGCCCATTCTTTTGAAAGGGTTATGCCGGGGCGAGATTATGTAAAATCTATTAGGAATTTTTGGAGGGTCTGTAGTGGTATAAATAAAGAGAGTGAAAATAAGGTGGTAAAGTTCTTGAGTGAGGTTATAGATGTAGAGAATTATCCATTATCTGTTCTTGAAAGACCTATTGAGAGTGAGACATGCAAGATTATAGAAAATAGTTACAGGGCCACAATACTTGCCTTCTTAAATGAATGGAGCCTTTTTGCTGAAACTAACGGGGTTGATCTGATTAAGGTTATTGATGCCAT
>CAYTDY010000072.1:0-9741 GCA_964436665.1 uncultured Desulfobacteraceae bacterium | reverse complement strand
CGTTACAAAATCTGGCAGGGAAGATGAGGAGATCCTCACATTTGCAAAGCAGGAAAACGTAGATATTATTGTTATGGGTACGCATGGTAAAACAGGAATAGAGCATGTCTTTTTTGGAAGTGTTGCTGAAAAGGTGCTCCGGCATTCTCCATTTCCTGTGTTTGTAATACCCTGTAAGAAAAAGCTTGAACAATCTTAATGAAGGTTGTAAATCTCCCCTTGGAGGTAGTAAGCTGAGGTGTAAATATGGCTCCTGGTTAGCTTGTAGCCTATAAGCACTCATTAAAACATCCATGAAAAGCAATTAACCCGTTGATTACTAATGGAGGTAGGCCTGGTTTTGATATTCATGTAAACTGACGATCTATCCAATATAGAAACATGAGATTTTTTTCATCCCCACAGACAATAAAGAGTGAAAAGGGCCATCTTATTAACATAATCCCTTATGAGGAGAAGTATTTTACATCATTACTGCATATGTATGATACCTATAGCCCCCTTGGTTCTGTGCAGGGGCTTCCCCCACTCGATAAAACCAAAAGGCACCAATGGGTTCAAGATATGATTAGCCGTGGTACAAATCTCCTGGCCTTGTATAGAGATACTGTAATTGGACAGGCCAGCCTTTTTTCCATGCCAGTAAACTGGGCTGAATATTTTATCTTTATTCATCAAGATTTTCAGAGGCAGGGCATTGGTACCGCCATAACCCTTTATGTTAAAGATTGGGCAAAGCAGGAAAATCTTTCCTGTATCTGGGTGATTGTGGATAGGAAAAACTTTTTAGCAATTTCCCTTTGTCGCAATGTCGGTTTTAGGCGTATTGGATCAAGTGGTTCTGACTGGGAGATGATTTTGACTATAACTAAGGATCAAGAAGCACAGTAAGAAAAATAACTATTTAGAGGAGGATACAATATGAGTAATGAGGTATCTCTGGAAGGGAAAATATTCCCTGTAACAGAGGAATGGAAAAAGAGGGCGTATGTAAATAGTATGGAAAAATATAAAGAGATGTGGGAGCGCTCAATAGATGATCCGGAAGGTTTTTGGGGAGACACAGCAGAAGAATATGTAACCTGGTTTAAAAAATGGGATAAGGTTTGTAAGTATGATTGGGACGAATCTCCTGAGCACAAATGGTTCATAAATGGAAAATTGAATGTCTCCTACAATTGCCTTGACAGGCATCTTGAAAAGAGGGGTGACAAGACTGCTATTATTTTTGAGGGTAATGATCCTTCAGATAGCAAAAAATATACCTATAAACAGCTTCATGAAGAGGTATGTAAGTTTGCCAATGTCTTAAAGGCAAAAGGGGTCAAAAAGGGTGACAGGGTAACAATTTACCTACCCATGATTCCGGAACTTGCTATTACCATGTTGGCCTGCACTCGAATTGGCGCTATTCATAGCATAGTCTTTGGTGGATTTTCTTCAGATTCTCTGCGGGATAGGGTCCAGGACTGTGAGGCAAAAGTTTTGATATCCTGTGACGGCACATTTAGGGGTGCAAAGGCTGTCCCCACAAAAAACAATGCAGATGAAGCCCTGAAAGAATGCCCAAGTATTGAGACAAATATTATTGTTAAAAGGGCAAATGTTGATGTAAACTGGAATGATAAGATAGATACCTGGTATCATGAGGAAATGGCAAAGGTGGATGCTAACTGTCCACCAGAAGAGATGGATGCTGAGGATACTCTCTTCATCCTTTATACCTCTGGCTCAACGGGAAAACCAAAGGGGGTATTGCATACTACTGGTGGCTATCTCGTATTTGTAGCTGTAACCCACAAGCTCGTTTTCGACTATCACGAAGAAGATATTTTTTGGTGTACAGCCGACATTGGATGGGTTACAGGCCATTCCTACATAGTTTATGGACCGCTCTGTAATGGTGCAACTTCCATTATCTTTGAAGGTGTTCCAACGTATCCAGATCCAGGAAGATTTTGGGATGTGGTTGAAAAACACAAGGTTACTCTTTTCTATACAGCCCCTACTGCTATAAGGGCTATCGCAAAAGAAGGAGATGAATACGTAAAAAAACACGATATTAGTTCTCTAAAACTCTTAGGAAGTGTCGGTGAACCCATTAATCCTGAGGCCTGGCTGTGGTATTATAATACTATTGGCAATGGCAAATGCCCTATCGTAGATACATGGTGGCAGACGGAGACCGGGGGAATACTTATATCACCTCTTCCCGGTGCTATAGACATTATACCAGGTTCTGTCACTTTACCTTTCTTCGGAATAGAGCCATGTATCGTGGACGATGATGGCAATGAACTCGAAGGTACATGTGAAGGAGCTCTTTGTATAAAGAGACCTTGGCCCGGATTAATGAGAGGGGTTTATGGTGATCCTGAAAGATTCAAGGAGACATATTTTGTCCAATTTCCAGGAAAGTACTTCGCTGGAGACGGCGCACGAAGGGATAAGGGTGGTTACTACTGGGTTACAGGCCGCATAGACGACGTTATCAATGTTTCAGGCCACAGGATGGGAACAGCAGAAGTAGAAAGCGCCCTTGTTTCCCATCCTAAGGTCGCTGAGGCAGCCGTGGTAGGCTACCCCCATGATATTAAAGGACAGTCTATCTATTCATTTGTTACCTTAAATAGTGGTGTAGAAAAGTCAGATGAATTAAAAAAGGAGCTGGTGAAACATGTCAGGACGGAGATCGGGCCTATTGCAACACCGGAAAAGATTCAATGGGCAGACGGCTTGCCTAAGACGAGGAGTGGAAAGATAATGCGTCGGATCTTAAAGAGGATTGCCTCTGGAGAGATAGACAAAATCGGTGATACTACTACCTTAGCTGATCCAAGTATAGTTGAGAAGCTGGTGGCTGAGAGGGTATAGGGTAGGCCTGAGGGCAAGATAATAGTAACAATAAAAATTCGATGTATAGTTAATAACTTAAATAGGTTTACGTTCAATGGCCTGTCATTGCTATTCCGACCAAGTCGAAAAAAACAATCTCATGGGATTGCTTCGTCATCCCGAAAACCTTCGGGATTCCTCGCAATGACTACTTTATTTGTTATTCACTATAAATAAAAGAGATTTATAAATATGGCTGCCCCTGATCTTTTGAACACCATATTCGACTCTGCCACCCATACTTCTATTGTAGTAACGGATTTTGATGGCAAAATTATCATGTTCAATCAGGGGGCAGCCAATTTGTTTGGATATACCCCAGAGGAGGCAAAAGATAGGCATCTGCCAGAGCTTACTTTTTCAAAAGAAGACCAGAATAATCACATCTTTGAGCAGATTGTTGAGAGGGTAAAAAATGAGGGTTGGACTGAAGAGAGCCTATCTCGCCGTCATAAAAGCGGGAGTGTCTTCCCTGCAATCTCTACAATTACCTGTCTGAAAAAGCCTGCAAGTCAATTCCAGGGTATTCTGGAGATTACCCAGGATGTGCCAAATCTATTCAGGTTGGAAAAGGAGCTCAAAGACTCGAAAAATTTCTTAGAGAACATCCTGGCGAGCTCTATTGACGCTATCGTTACAACCGACCCTAAAGGACATATAACCTATGCCAACCGGGCATTTAGGGAGCTTATTGGATTACGTGGCCACCAGATTATTGGTAAGCATATATCAACCTATTATAAAGACGGAATTAATCAAGCACGTCAAATCATGAATAAACTTAAGGAATTTGGACATATACGAGATTATGAATTTGACATTAGAGTTGGAGATAAAATTATCCCCATTAGAACCTCCAATACACTACTGTATGATGACTATGGTGAAATTGTGGGAACTATGGGTGTATTTCAGGATATTACTGCCAGGAAAAAACTATCGGAAAAATTGTCTGCTACCCAGGCGGAATTGATCCAGGCAGTTAAGATAAGGGCCCTTGGTGACTTGGTAACCGGTGTGGCACATGAAATCAATAACCCCCTCATGGCATCCGATACCTTTCTACATCTATTAGAGGGTGAAACTGATAATAATCCTGAGTTAAAAAAGAGGGTCTTGCTGCTCAAGGAATGCAATAGGAGGATCGAAAAGATTGTGAAGAAACTCAAGGAGTTTTCTCGACATGCTGAATTTAAGTTTACTGCAATGGATGTTAACGATGCTGTTTTGTCAGTTTTGGCAATCACCCAACAACAATTGCTCAATCAGGGTATAGAGGCGGAACTGAGGTTAGGCGAGAACTTACCCCGGGTGTCGGGTGATAGAAATCAAATTGAGCAGGTCTTATTAAATATCATCTCCAACGCCCGCGATGCCATGGAGGGAAGTCTACAAAAGGTGTTGAATATTCAAACAAGTCTTGGTCGAAAAGGCAACCAGGTTGAAATTGAAGTGAAAGATACCGGTATAGGGATGTCAACAGAGGAGGTAGAGCAAATATTTAATCCTTTTTTTACCACAAAAGACTCTGACAGAGGCATAGGTCTGGGACTTTCCATCAGCTATCGGATTATAGATGCCCATCAGGGTAAAATTAAGGTTAAGAGCCAGTTGAATAAAGGTACAACATTCATTGTAAGTCTGCCTGTTTATCTGGCTGGAGGTGAGAAAAATGATACTGAGTAGGAGGCTATCCGAGAATACGTCTTCATGTCATTTCGACCGAAGAGAGAAATCTAAAATGACACTTTTGCTAAGTCCTCGGACAGCCTCCTAGGAAATGAGAGAAAATAATGTCTCATAGAATTTTGGTAGTGGATGATGACATATTGGTGCTTGAGGCACTTGAGGAACTACTTAAATCTTCAGGATATGAGGTTACGGTTGCTACTCGGGGCCAGGAGGCACTGGATATATTGGATAAAGAACGCTTTGACCTGTTAATTCTGGATGTGGTTATGCCCAAAATGACCGGTTTTGATGTCTGCTGTGACGTGCGTAAACGAGATGATGAAATGAGCAGGGTCAAGATAATCATGCTTACGGCAAAAACCGAGGAGATGGATGTTAAAATGGAAGAAAAGTACGGTTGTGATCTATATCTCACCAAACCTATTGATCCAGGAAGGCTAAAGGAATTGATTCGAAATACATTAGAAGATTAAACACAATAATAATACAGGGAAGATGAATTGCATTCCGTCTTTTATTATTCACATGAATTGGCCAGCTATGATTTTGGGCCAGACCACCCTTTTAAACCTGAACGGGCCCAGAAGGCCCTCGGACTCTGTCGCCGCTATGGGGTATTGGATTTACCACACATGACCCTGAAAAACCCCCCATCCCTTGAACATGAAAAGCTTCTTCTTGCCCATAGTAAAGATTACCTTGAGGCACTTCAACGTGTCGGGCAGGGCGAAATATTTCAGGAAATGCTCTCATTCGGAATCGGCACGGAGGATAATCCACCATTAAGGGGAATCTATGACTGGTCAAAAAAATGCGCTGGTGCAACCTGGGAGGGAATGGTCGAATTACTGGATAAAGACACTGACATAATCTTTAATCCTTTAGGGGGGTTCCATCATGCTTATCGATCTAAAGCAGAGGGATTTTGCTACATAAATGATATCGTTATAGCCATTAAGGAGGCACTTAATCATAAAGTAAAGATTAGCTATATAGATATTGATGCCCATCATGGAAATGGTGTCCAAGAGGCATTTTACCATGAAAACAGAGTTCAATTTATATCCATGCATGAGTCCGGAAAACATATCTATCCATATAGTGGATTTGTAGAGGAGTCAGGAGAAGGAAATGGTGAAGGATTTACAGTAAACATTCCCTTGCCTCCAAAGACAGATGATGAGGTTTATCTTGAGGCTTTTCACAGGATTGTCCTTCCACTTATCAAGGGCTTTAGGCCAGACATTTTGGTTGCCCAATTAGGTGCGGATTCCCTTGTATCTGATCCTTTAACTGAGCTTATGCTCACCAATAATTCTTATACCGAGATTGTTAGGGAATTAAAAGGATTATGTGGCAAAATCCTGGCCACTGGTGGAGGTGGATATGATATCTATCGTACAGCTCGATGCTGGACACTGGCTTGGGCTATATTAAATGATGTTGAGCCAAAGGATGAATTCGCAGGTCTGGTAGGGGGGATGATGTTCGGCCCTGAGATGGAGGTAAGTAGTCTGTATGATAGGCCCTATACTATTACGGGGCCTGAAAAGGATAAAATTCGTCGGGAAGTAGATAGGACAATCACATTCCTTATTAAACGGCATCATCTCTTATAACTCACTATTATTGATCTCTTTGTTCACTTTTATGTAGGTATTTTTCCCTAATAAAGATAGGGAATGGGCATTAAATAAAACCACCCCCATTTATGAATGGGTGTGGTTTTATTGTTTTTGAGTGGATTGCCTGATTGAATCTATCTATTTAAGTCAATAAGCTTAAAAATAAAATAGGGGAATTTTCAGCACAACATTTTAACAAAATAGGAGAAAAATGAGAGTAAGAGATATTATGAGTACCAATGTGGTAGCTGTTGATGAGAAAACCTCAATCCACGATGCCAAAAAGATAATGCAGGCCCACAAAATTAGAAGACTGCCGGTTATGAAAAAGGATAAGCTGGTAGGCCTTATAACCGAGCGCATGATTTTAGAGGCATCCCCTTCGCCAGCTACATCCCTGAGCGTTCATGAATTGCACTATCTTTTGGCCAAAATGACAGTCAAGGATATTATGGTCAAGGATCCCTACACTGTCTCTCCTGATATGCCGACAGAAGAGGGCATGGAATTGGGGCAAGAAATGGGCTACGGCGGCTTTCCAGTAGTGGAAAACGACAAACTTGTTGGCATCGTCACCGAGTCAGATATTGTAAGGATGATGACAAGGGTTTTGGGGGTAAGAGAGAAGGGCAAGAGAATAGATATAAAAGTTACTAAAGAGTTTGGTAACATGCAGAAGATAATGAGCATCCTTGATAAAAGAAAAGCTCTCTTGTTGAGCCTGATGACCTTCCTGAAACCTGATAATGAGGAATATATGATAGTTTTACGATTAAAGAGCGAGGATGCTGAACCAATAGCCAAAGAGCTTACTTCCTCTGGTTTTATTGTTACCTATGTGGGTTGAACTCGTTACTGGTTACTTGTTGCTCATTATCTCAACAAACACAAGAAACCCAATGGACTCAAAAAACTCTATAAAGGAGGAAAGTCATGGAAAAAAAGAAGGCCTTGGTAATTGATGATGAACAGGTTGTCTTAGACAGTGTCAGCAAGATACTTACCGAGGAGAACTACGAGGTAGATGTCTCACTGAGTGGCCGGGAAGGACTTAAACAGGCCATCCAGAAGGACTACGACATTGTCCTCACTGACATACGCATGCCGGACATTGGGGGCATGAGGGTCTTAAGGGATATTAAGAGGGCCAAACCATCTCTTCCTGTTGTTATCATCACCGGTTATGCAACAGTCCAATCATCGGTACAGGCCATGAAACTGGGGGCAGCAGACTACATTGAAAAGCCATTTACTCCTGATCAACTTCTCAAAGCAGTGGACTCAGCCCTTGAGATAGCTGCTACTCAGGTGCCTGAGGTTCAAGACCTGATCCACAAGAGTGAGATGATCAAGGTTCTGGAGAGGGCTGCATCTGATAGTGAATTCTTCACCAACCTTTTGGAACAAGCAGCAGATGCCTTAGATAAATATGATTTAACAGGACCAGAGAAACTTGCCCTCCTGACCGGTGATATTTCCTGGATAGAGGAACAAATTGGGACCCTTACACGATCCCAGAGGCGTTGGCTTGAAGTGAGAAAAAGTGCTGAAATATGGTGAGCTTAGTTATAAATGCCCTAAAGTGCCTAAAGCCCACCCTGGCGCTATGTGCTCACATCATCTTGCTAAGCCTATATGATGCTACTTGCCTGGATCAGCATATTATGACTATAAGCCAGGTCTGGGCCAAGGAGGGGGAAAACAATGGAATATCCAAAATACAAAAAAGTACTTTTCTGTACAGATTTTTCTGAAAATGCGGATTATGCCTTTGACTTTGCCTTTGGTATTGCAAAAAGAGATGAGGGCCTTCTTTATATTTTTCATGTGATACTTGATAATCCCCATCACACAGTATGGGAGATTTCTATATCTGAGGAGACATTAGAAAAGATACAGAAAAGCGTTGAGGAAGATCTGGATAATAAATATAGGGAGCACTATGTAGAAAAGATAGAGAATGGCATTAAATTTGAGATTGTTACAAAATCTGGCAGGGAAGATGATGAAATACTCAAATTTGCAAAGCAGGAGCAGGTAGATCTTATTGTTATGGGTACGCACGGTAGAACAGGAATAGAGCATGTCTTTTTCGGAAGTGTTGCTGAAAAGGTCCTCCGGCATAGCCCATATCCTGTTTTTATAATCCCCTGCAAGAAAAAGCTTGAACGCTCATAAGGCACCTTCTAAACCCCTCTTGTAGTCAAGCAGAGGGTTAGCTGAAGCTTCGTAAGAATTCTATAACAAATGATCTTCCAAAAGCGGAACAAATGACAAATGACAAAAAAGGAGAAAGCCACATGGCTCGAAAGATGCTTGTAATAGATGATGATCCAATGGTCTTGTCCTCGTGCCAGCGAATATTTGAGGAAGAGGATTTTTATGTTGTTACAACAGCCGGTCCAGAAGAGGGACTAAGCCTTGTCTTGGATACATACTTTGATGTGGTTCTATGCGACTGGATGATGCCGGGCCTTGACGGAATGGATGTAATAACAAGGCTTGAAGAGACCTCTCCTGGCTCTGCTGTTGTTATGATAACTGGGTATCCAAGTATTGAAAGGGCGACCGAGGCTATGAAGCGAGGGGCAATGGATTATGTTGCCAAACCATTTACACCTGATGAGATAATCAAGGCAGTCAATGAGGCAATACAGCGGAAAGAAGCTGAAGAGAGGAAGATAATCGAGAGATTTGGAGCCCTGACAAAGACCGGGCAGATATCCCTTCCAAGCATTGATGAAAAGATACTACAGGCCCTTTCTGATGCAATAGATGAGCGCAGGCGAATGGAGGCAGAGCCTTCACTGGAAGCTCTTTCAGAGCCTGAACGTTTACAGGAAATGATCTATGCTGTAATTGATAAATACAACAGGGATATAAATAACCTAATCGCTATCCTGCAGGCTGTTCATTCATATGCTGGATACCTTTCATATGAGGCAATCGGCCTGATTGCCAGAGAATTGAATATAAGTGAGCATGACATCTTTGGCACAGCATCATTCTATGCCCAGTTCAAATTTGAAAAGCCAGGAAGGCATCTTATAAGAGGTTGTACGGGTACTGCATGTTTTGTTGGTGGTGGTGGAGTGATTCTCGAGGCAATAAAAGCAAAATTGGATATTATTCCAGGGAAAACTACCAAAAATGGAATGTTCAGTCTTGAGAGAGTGGCATGTCTGGGATGCTGCGCCTTAGCACCTGTTGTGACCATTGATGATGAGGTTTATGGCCAGATGAGTCCAGCAAAGCTATCAAGGACAATAGATAAGATTTATGGGACAGAATCAAAGGAATAGCCCTTCGAATGACGAATGACAAAATAGGTGAGGAACTATGGCGGAAGTAGTTGAAAATAAAAATTTATCCACGGAAACAATGACAATTAATGGAAAAACCGTATCCTTTTCTCCTGGTGAAACAATACTCGATGTTGCCAGGAGATCAGGTATCTATATCCCTACCCTGTGTGCAAGGGCAGATTTGCCGTCTACAGGATCATGCCGTCTATGTATTGTAAAGGTCG
>CAYTDY010000071.1:0-9859 GCA_964436665.1 uncultured Desulfobacteraceae bacterium | reverse complement strand
CCGCAGATAAGTTGCTGAAAAGACCAGCCCGGGAGCCTCGGAACTGAAGAAAAGCCCATCCTCTTTAAGAAAATATAAGTTATGCAAAGGTCTCGAAATTTTTTTCTTCAGACACTCGTTCCTTCATCCGATTCTAATATATATTTCCCCAAGAAAGAGCTTTTTTCTAGTTAGATCAACCTTCACTGTATTTATATTTGTCCCGGCTATATCTCTTATCCTTCTTGCCTTGCCAGGTATGAGGAGATCACCGTTAACCCTTATGCTGATTTCATTTTCTTCACCAATATTGCTCTTTATAGCCTCCACCGTCAGATAATCATTCAGAGAGGCACAAATGGTCTCCCTATCTTTTAACACGTGAGTCTGGTTGTTGAGCTTTATGATTAGATACTCTAAGGACGGTTCTGCTATCTTTACCAGCATTATACCTAAAATTTCCTTCCCTTGGGACGCAACAATTTTGTACGCCTTATTCTGTCCATTAAGAGAGTAACGAGCGAGAAGATCTCTGCCAGTATCGATAAGATATCCTCTATCCTCACCAGTATTATTTTTCCAGTTTCCAACAAACCCTTTGAAGTTTATACACAAGCCTTGTTGTGTTGCTAAACTTTCAGGAAGGATATTTATTATCTTTACAATGTCTCCTCGAACAACATTAAGGGGTTCATTGTCTTTAAGAAGTTGTTTTCTATTGTTTACCTCAATAATAAAATGGGAAACTATTCCCTTCTTGCGAGGCCTCGGGCTAACCGCCCTCTTCTTACTCACCCTTATAGGTATCTGGGCAAATACCTTATTGTCCTTCCTGATAATCAAACTGGTATTCTTATAAATTGAGAAATCCTTTCGAAAGTCATTCAGGCTACCATAGCCAAGAATATCCACACTCAACCCTCTCTCATAATTGGCCTCTACGTGAGCAATGTTAATGGTATCGCCTGCCATGATATTCATTGCCTGTTTATTTTTTATTACTATAGGAGCCTGACCATCTATAGATACGATCAAATATTTTAACTCTGGTGGATCCAGAAATAGCCCAGGCTGTTCTGGTATAATACCAAAAAGCTTTATAAATGCATTAATAGCTAGATTGTGATATCTGACCTTAAGATCAATAGATGGTAGAAATTTAGATGTCTCAATGCCGAATGCAGGGATATGATGTTTAGTCAGGGCATAATAAGTGGCTGATTTTAACTGTTCCCGGTGTATGCTGTCTGGCTCGTCCGTGCGAGTGTTATTAAAGTGGAATTTATGGAGATCATTGGTAATCTCCCGATTGATCTCCTTTATTATATTTCTTGCCATATCACCTAATTTTAGGACGTCATTCTTGCCTGGTATCTTATAGTCTTCACAATCCGCTATGATAGACTGCCCGAATGCCCGGGGATTGCGCCACCTGTTTATATGCTTAGGGTAATAGTAGCCAGAACCATCATGGAGGTTGAGCAGATAGTCACTCTCTGCAATAAGCTTCTTGAGAATGGATACAATTCTGTCGTCCATGCTCATCTTTTCAGGGTTATTGGCAAATTTTCTATTCATATCCCCATGAGGGCCTCTTTGATTCAAAAGGATGGAGTAAAAATTGGCCCTAGGAACGACAATAAGATTACCTTTTAATAGACTCATGTCCGCATAGAGATCAGCTGAGAGAAATCCCCCGGGCTCGTTACCCTGAATCCCACCAATCAGCATCAGGGTCTTCGCAGGTTTCTTACCGTAAATCTTGTATATGTTTAATTCATAGGACGTATTTGGGAAATAAACAAGATTCTCTCTTCTACCCTGAGTATCCCCTGGGTACATCAAGAGAAATGACTGGATAATAATCAAAAAGAATAAATTAAGTCTCATGGTAGATCTCAGCTTGCCAAGATCCATTCTACACCTCAACTACCTTCTTCAGGATTAATTTACCATTCCTATCATATACCATTATCTCCAAGATGAGTGGTTTATTGGTTGATTTGCTGATTGAATATTTACTGCTAATAGTTTTATATCTCTGGATTAAAAAACGCTGTCCACTTCTATAGTCGACCGGAAGTCCATCTTTGAGCGGTGAGCTAGGATAAACCCAAACTTCAGATTGACCTGAATCCTTTATTCTGACAAGTACAAAGATATATCCACCTATAGGTTCCTCATTTAACTGCTTGTTCACAATCCTGAAGTTAACATTAATTGTTGATCTATCTCTGTTTACACTTAGTTCTTCAATATCCACAATTTTGGGTAAAGAGGCTTCAGTTACACTAACTGTAGACATTGGCTCTGGACTCTGGCCCTCCTGCTCCTTGATATAGTCATTCAAAAAGGCAATATCCCGTTTAGATTGTTCAAGGTCTTTAGTTGTCTTGATAAGCTCTTCGCTTAATTCGGCTACTATATCTGTCTGGATCTTATTTTTTCTATAGATATTAAAGTATTCATTGGTCAGAAAAATGGTAGCCACAATATAGAAGAGGAAAAACAGGGATGCCCATAATATAAGGCGAGAAGATATTTCAAATGTCCGAGCCTTTCCCACCTTCTTAAAGATCATGATTGTCAAACGCTTCCTGTTCTTGGAACGCCTTGTTATCTCCTTTTTCTTTCTCCTGACTGGATCCATGTCTCTCTCCGGATTTTCCATTTTCCATCTCTCTTAATCAGTCTAATTGTTTTTTTCCCTTTATCATAATAGCTATCAGAACTATATTCTTGATCGAAGTACACTGTCGCCTTTTCAGATGATAATAGCTTTATCTTCAGATTGCTGATCGTAACCCTGATTTTATTATATCTTTCATTGATTTTGGATTTGTGCCTTCTCCAGCCCTTACGGTCTAAACCGAGAGAGAAAAAATCTTCTGAATAGCTGGCCATGTACCTCTGAAGATCCTTTTCCTGCCAGGCATTTTGCCAGCCAGATATCAGGCCTTCGATAGCCAACAACTCTTTCTCTCTCTTTAGTCTTAGGGGCGCTTCCTGTATAAGCTCCTTTTTTTTATTGAAAAACTCATCTGTTATCTTCCAGTTAGGGCCCTTTTTCTGTAAGTAAAGTTTCTTCTCCCCAACGCTAAAAAATCCATTGGCCTTATAGACCTGATCAAACTTGGCCAAGGTAATCCCATTTTCCCTTAATATCTGCAATTTATTTATTTTTATATCTATCTTGCCATATTTTTCACTTAAACGCTTCTTATAGGCCTGCCACTGATACCAGTTTTTCCCTTTTGCAGTGAAATCTTTGCAATAAAAAGACATATAGGAATCAATGTTACCCCTGCTCCAGGCCTCTAACCAATCCATAATGAGTCTCTTGAGTTCTACCCCCTCTTTTTGATGCTCTTTCTTCTCAATAAAGTTGATTTTTTGGGTTATTATAACCGACGTATGTTTCTCGCCTATATATCTAGAAAGCTCAAGTATATCCTTGTTAGTAAAAACAATGCATCCATTGGTATCCCATGGCTTAAGGATCTCATTGGTTCCATGAATCCATATCCCATACCCTTTTCGTCCTAATTTGTGGTCCCGTGGATTGGGATAATCAATTGGAAAGGCCCGGGCCCCGTAAATAGAAGACAGATCCTTCTCTTTAAATAAATTGGTAACAAAATATATACCCTCAGGTGTCTTTTTATCATTTCTGTCAGACTTAGGACCTCTATTCTCGCCAGTAGAACAAGGATAGACATTTAACGGATGGTCTACATTAACAGCCTTGTAAAGGTATGCCTTCTGGGTGGATTTTTCTACCAGGAGTATGTATCCAGGATTTTGAAAGGGGAAATAAAGCACAGAATCCGGTACAAGGTCTTTTACTTTTCCATCTAAAGGTACCGGCCTTGTTAGAGCAGCCCCGGTTATGTGAGGAGAGATAATTAAAAGCAAAAGGAGTTTGATGGTTAAAAGACTGGATTTTATTAATAAATCTCTATTCAATCTTTATGATCCCATTTAAGTATAGTTGAGCCCGGTGCACCAGTAAGGACCAATTCTAATGATTTAAAGGTCTGGTGCTGATTCTTTTTCCTGAATCTGAAGATATAGATGCTCGACCAATGAGATATAAAGGGATAGAAAGATTCAGATAATGCTCTACTTTTTTTAACCTTTCTTATTTCTAATGGTTCTATCCTGAATTGCCCATCCCGGATAAGGTAGACCTTCCTTAGAGAATCTTTTTCCGAAAAGTCATCCCATTGTTTCTCCTGGGCATATACTGATACTAAAAAGTCATCATAATCTTTGGCTGCCTGTATTTGATCTTCCATCATGGCTTTGTTTTGAGCGGGGGTTAACATATAAATCCTCGTATATTCTTCTGTGTAAGCCCTCCTGAATTCCTCCACTTTATATGTGGCTGCAACGAGCAATTCTGTTTTTAGGCCCTTATGTATTGACCCTTTCCTTGTCCACCTCTCAAGAATAATCCTATAATCGGAGGAGGTATGTTCAGTATCAGAAAGCTTATTATATATCTTCATAGATGAAGAACATGCCGAGAAAAGATACAAGAGTAAGGCAAGGAAGCAAACTGGATACACAAAAGGAATTAATCTATTATTGAAATACTCTGGCAAAGATCTCCTCCACATGTTTTAGGTGATAGTTGAGGGAAAATATCTCCTCTATTTCCTTATTGTCAAGATACTTCTGGACATCCGGATCGCTTAAAAGAAGTTGCTTAAAATCTTTTCCAGTATTCCAGGCCTGGAGAGAGATTCTTTGTGTTAATGAATATGCATGCTGACGGGAGCATTCTTTGGCTATCAAGGCCAGTAATACCTGCTGGGAAAAGATCAGGCCCTTTAGTTTTTCAAGGTTCCTGGCCATAGCCTCTTTGTTCACTACCAGGTTTTTCATCATCCTTGTCAATCGATTGAGCATGTAATCTATAAGGATAGTGCTGTCTGGTGCAATTACCCTTTCCACAGACGAATGACTGATATCCCTTTCGTGCCAAAGTGGCATATCTTCCATAGCTGCAATGCTATTGGACCTAACAAGCCGGGCCAAGCCTGAGAGATTTTCTGATCCAATTGGGTTCTTTTTATGGGGCATAGCAGATGATCCCTTTTGACCTGGGGCAAAGGCCTCTTCCACCTCCCCAACCTCCGTTCTTTGGAGATGTCTTATCTCTACGGCTATCTTTTCAATTGAGCCCGCAAGGATGGCCAGTGTGGTAAAATATTGCGCATGTCTATCCCTTTGAACAATCTGTGTAGAGATCTCTGCCGGCTTTAGGCCTAAATGATTGCAGACATATTCTTCAATTCTTGGAGAGACATTTGCAAACGTCCCAACAGCCCCGGATATCTTGCCACAGCTTATCACATCCAATGCCTGCTCAAGTCTGCTAAGATTCCTCTTCATCTCGGTGTACCATACTGCCAGCTTAAGACCAAATGTTATGGGTTCAGCATGGATGCCATGGGAACGACCAATCATTGCAGTATTCTTATGCTCAAAGGCCTTCTCTTTCAAAACAACGAGAAGATCACCAACATCATCTATGATTATCTCCATTGCCTCTTTAAGTTGGAGGGCAAGGGCATTATCTAAGACATCAGATGATGTCAGTCCCATGTGGATGAAGCGGGCATCCGGGCCAACACAGTCCTCTACATTTGTTAAAAAGGCAATAACATCATGTTTTACCTTTTCTTCAATCTCTTGGATCCTATCAATAGAAAAATTGGCTTTTTTCTTAATATTTTCTACTGATTTTTTTGGGATCATCCCCTCTTTGGCCATTGCCTCGCATACGAGTATCTCGACTTGAAGCCATTTTGAAAATCGATTATAAGGCTCCCATATCTTCGCCATCTTTGGGAGTGTGTAGCGATCAATCATATATGCACCTCAAAATATACTACAAATTTTTATAAGTTAATTTTTTGATAAAATCAAGATAAATAGAGCTTTTTTGATCTCCATGCCCTATTTTTCTCAATGATATGAACAACTTTCCATCCCTTCTCTTCCAGTGCTGAGGCAATGAATCGCCTTCCGTTGAAGCTGGCTTCCCTTTTTCTGGCTCGATGAACATATCCCTTTCCTCTAGGAAACTACCATTTTGGTACCATTTCAGCTCTTTGAAAACTACTCCTGGCCTTTACTCAAGGCCCCATAGTTACCCTTGGTGAGCCACATGAGCATGGAGATGTCTTTTTTTACATCATGCCCTCTAACAGGGGGCCTCAGCGTGCCGCTTCAAACCATGTGCACGAGCAACTCGTCATTGTTTTCTATGGTCTTTGTCCGTGTGCACCGGTTTGAAGCGGCCTACCGGCTCGTCTTTGTAAGGCCTGCCCTGGCGCGAAGCCCCTGTAATATTGTATGTGTACGGTATTGTTTCTCATCTCAGATCTATTTACTCATGCCATATAAGCCAGGTCTGGGCCAGGGGCATGGTAAAAAAAGACATCTCCATGCTCATTCACCAGGTAATTTCAAAGAGCTAAAATGTTACCCATTTTGTTCCCTCAACGTGCTCTTGATGGACTCCATTACCGCCTAGCGGTTGGGCCCAGTATCCCCGGGACGAATCTTCCATATAAAGCCGGAGCCAATCGCTTTCTTGATTATCTCCTCGAATTGCTCCCATGAGCAATTGTGTATCTTTTTCTTAAACATGAAGCACCCTCCGTTCTTTGTTTTTCGCTATGTTCGTCTGCAATAAATAAAAATGGTTCTCTTTCACCAACTTTCGTGTGAAAGGCTGTTAACTCAATTTGATGTGAGGGCTCAATCTTTCTCTACATAGAGCTTTCTGCCTGTAAAAAAACTGACTTTTTGACTTTCCAGGTTATATTTCTTGACAATCTCATGATCGATGTAGACCTTTTCACCATCTATGATAATATAAACTTTCTTGGAAACTGTTCCGCCTTTCGCATTCTTATCCTGGTGATGAACCATAAAAAATACCCTCCTTATTTTGATATATCTTTGTTTTTTGAAGTGTGCTCCCATGGATATTTATTTCGGCATTTCAAAACGTTGAAAAGTGTCTTTATGACAAGACCTGTTGTAAGATGGGCAATATTTTTCATAAATAATCCCCCAAGTTGAATTCCAACCTTAACTTTTAACGCTGAAACTATAATGGAAAAAGGATATGGAATCAACAGTCACGTTCCTTTTTAATTTACATTGCATTTAAGCGGTCACGGGAAGTTAGGAGACAAGAGAGAGGTATGGGGAAGGCGGAAGGAGGGGCTATCTCCCTATCGGTTTTGACCGCATCAAGCACAATTGCCATGTCTTGCAACACTTATTCCATGTTATTCCATTGACACAAGAGTGACTTTACCCTACTATGCCCCTATTCAAAACTGAATTCCTTTCAAATACTACTACCATGTAAATGGGAAAATCATAAAGTCAATCTGATAAATTGACCGGGATCAAGAAGTTCAGTAAGAGTACATTATATCCGAATCTATTTTGGAAATGAACAAACAATAGGTTAAATTTTTTATCGCTTTTCAAAGAAAGCATGAACAAGGAAGGAAGATAGCATGAAGATACTTCTTGTTTATCCAAAATATCATGATACCTTCTGGGGTTTTAAGGATGCCTTAAAGTTTATCTCGAAAAAGGCAACTCACCCACCGTTGGGACTGTTGACTGTAGCAGCAATAATTCCAAAGGAGTGGGAGAAAAAACTTGTAGATATGAATGTAACCACACTAAGGGATAAAGACCTTGAATGGGCTGATTTCGTTTTTATTAGTGCCATGTCTATCCAAAAGGAATCGGTAAAAGAAGTCATTTGCAGGTGCAAAAAAATGGGTATCAAGATTGTTGCTGGTGGCCCTCTCTTTACGACTGGACATGAAGAGTTCGAGGATTTGGATCATCTTGTGCTTAATGAGGCAGAAATCACGCTTCCAGCCTTTTTAGCGGATTTAAAAAATGGATGCGCTAAACATATTTATTCCTCTAAGGAGTTCCCAGATATACAAAAAGCGCCTATACCACTCTGGGAACTTATCAATATGAAGGCATATGCAACAATGAGTATCCAGTATTCCCGGGGCTGTCCTTTTAATTGTGAATTCTGCAATATCGCAGCGCTTTATGGGCATGGGGTGCGCACAAAGAGCAAAGCCCAAATCGTAGCCGAATTAGAAAATATTTACTCCCAGGGCTGGAGAGGTGATGTATTTTTTGTTGATGATAATTTTATAGGAAAGAAGAGAAGGTTAAAAAAGGAAATTTTGCCTGCTATAATTGAATGGATGGAAAGAAAAAGACACCCCTTTCCTTTTAATACAGAGGCATCTATAGATCTTTCTGACGATGGGGAACTCATGCAGTTGATGGTTAAGGCAGGGTTTAATTCCGTATTTGTCGGCATTGAGACACCAAACGAGGAAAGCCTGGCAGAATGCAATAAGGTCCAGAATAAGAATCGTGATTTGTTGGCCTGCGTAAAAAAGATCCAGAGGTTTGGTTTGCAGGTACAGGGAGGATTCATTGTAGGCTTTGATAATGATCCTCCTTCAATTTTTGAAAGGCTTAGTGCATTTATCCAGGAAAGTGGGATTGTCACCGCCATGGTGGGATTGTTAAATGCTCCTCGCAGCACCAAACTCTACCAGCGACTTGTAAAAGAGGGCAGGCTATTGAAGGATGTGTCAGGTGACAATACAGATTTTTCGATCAACTTTATCCCTAAAATGGATTACGAAACACTCATTAATGGTTATAAAAAGATCATTAGCAGAATTTATTCCCCTGAGCCTTACTATAAACGAGTGAGGGAATTTTTACGACACTATAAGCCATTGGGAAAAAGGACATTTCACTTTCATTTCAACTACATTGGGGCATTTTTAAAATCCATATTGTTCATAGGTATAATAGAGAAAGAAAGGGTTTATTACTGGAAGCTCTTTTTCTGGTCTTTATTCAGACGTCCGCAAGTTTTCCATTTGGCAATTACTTTTACCATTTACGGTTTCCATTTTCGAAAGATTTTCGAAAATTGTTTGTGAAATATTCAAAAATAAAAAAGTTCGCCTAACACAGAATAAAACGTTTCCCCCGGTTTTATGGGGGCTCACTCGCATTTTTGCTTAGCGAAAACTTCTTTTCTGCCAGGACAGTTAGTCGAAATTTTGGTATAAATATTCAAGATACAAAGGAGGTCAGGATGAATATCTATGTAGGCAGTTTGTCGTACAAGGCCACTGAAGAGGACCTAAAACAGGCGTTTGAGGGCTTCGGGCAGGTCGAATCAGTCAAAATTATTAAGGACAAGTACAGTGGAGAATCAAGAGGGTTCGGATTTGTGGAGATGCCCGATAAAGCTGAAGCCCAATCGGCCATCGAAGGCCTGAACGGCAAGGAGTTGAAGGGGCGAAGGCTTAACGTTAATGAGGCTCGCCCTCGTTCCGAAACCGGTCGAGGTGGAGGAAGACGAGGTGGTGGGCGGCGCTTCTAGTGAGCGGCACCTGCACCAAATAGAAGCATATTAGAACTTTTCTGCTCACCAAAATGAATATAATAGATCCTTTTTATCCCAAGAGCGGAAAGGAAAAAGATAAGATAGATTAATGAGTCTCTGGAGCAAGACCATTCATGTGGAGAGATCACTAATAGAGAATGGAAGCTATAATGTCAAACTTTTAGCTGTTGGAGGTGGCTGCCGAAAGAAGCAAGAGTTAATTAGATCTCTTTCAGCGGCAAATTAAAGTGGCATGATGGTGTAAACATGTAGGTGAGTTGAGATGAAGGATTTGATTGCATATATAGCGAAGGCGCTAGTGGACAAGCCAGAGGAAGTCATGGTCACAGAAATAGAGGGAGAACAGACCTCTGTGATTGAACTGAGGGTAGCCAA
>CAYTDY010000070.1:0-9876 GCA_964436665.1 uncultured Desulfobacteraceae bacterium | reverse complement strand
TCCGGGAAGGACAAAAGGACAACAAAAAAACCTGTCAATCCTGTTTATCCTGTCTAAAATATTAAGGAAGATAACTTAGAGTTTCTTTCATGAATAACTCTGAAGCGTTGCTTCGGTGTCAGATCCTGTCAACCATGTAATGAGTATCTCAATGCTCGAAATGAGCTGTCATGCCTTTTTCCAATAACCTTTTTAGGTTTTCTCTTTTAATAATTTCATATTTTACCTCTTCATATATTGGGCTGTAAGATAAAATGCGCATGAAAAGCGAAGCTGGGAATGCGTTAGGTGAATAATGTATTTTATAGACCCTAATTCTTTCAATTCCACTAATGAGAATCTACTTTTTTATATCTAATATGCAAATATTCCAGTATATTGACTTAATAATGTCTTCCTTTTATTCAGCTAATGGTTTGCCCCTTATTTTAGAAGTTCTTCTGCCTCTGATGGGGTTGTTAAAGGATAAATATCGAAACTCACTGGTACAATGTTTAGCCATTGTGTCATCAGTTTATGAAGCTCGTCATTTGAAGACACATCTAAAATTACGATAGAGCCCCTTCCTACCCTGGGATAAAAACAGATCACTTTGTTTTCTGACTTCAGATCCTTAATCCAAGACCTAAATTTTAATCTTGCATCCTTAACATCTTCAGGCTTGGAAGGATGCGGAGTGCTTATCACTAAATATAACATGGCCAAACACCTCCTTGGTATAGTATATAATTTAGCTTGTAGAATTTATAGGTTTACGGACGTGCAAATCTTTCTACATTATCAGCACTATTATTGATGGCTTCGTAAAAAGTCTCTCTTGATGTCATTGCGAGCGTAGCGAAGCAATCTCATCGGTGGTAATACCTTGAAATCAGGAGATTGCTTCGTCGCTTCGTTCCTCGCAATGACCAGTGAAAAGACTTTTTATGAGACCGTCATTATTCACTTTCGGAATCAGATTCATCGGCTGTTTCAATCTTTAGTTTAGAGATAATTTCCGGTCCAAGTAATGTGGCCAGCCAGCGTGTCTCATCTCTGCTGTCCAGCGCGATCTTTGCGGTAATTGTCAAGGGTACGGACAACAGCATGCCAACCGGACCTAAGACCCATCCCCAGAATAGAAGAGAAAGAAAGACTACAAGTGTTGAAAGGCCCAGGCCACGGCCCATAAACCGCGGCTCGATCATATTACCCATCAACAGATTTATTACGACATATCCAGCCGCGGCTAAAAGCGCTTTAATTAAACCTAACTGTATAATTGCCAGCAGCACTGCTGGCACTGCTGCAATAATCGAACCGATATTTGGGACATAGTTCAGCGCAAATGCCAGAAGACCCCAAAGCAATGGATAATCAACACCAATGATAGTGAGCCAGATGGCTACAAGGATACCAGTAGCAAGACTCACCAGGGTCTTAATAGCCATATAGTGCTTAACATTGCTGATAAAATTGTCGAAGCGAATCAGCGAGGACTCAGGGCCACCCAATACGGTGCGCAACTTTGCAGGAAAGCTTGAGGCTTCTAACAGCATAAAAATCACAGTCATCAGAATCAGAAAGCCATTTGCAAGCACGTTTCCCAGGCTGTTAAGTAAAGAGGCGACAAGCTTCATGGCTACCCCTGGGTTAAAGATCTCTGTGAGTGCAAGTCCGGAAATATCCACACCAAGCTTCTCAAGCCAGCCCATTATTAAGGAGGTTTGTTGTTTAAGTTTCGCCTCATAAACTGGAAGGTCTCTGGAAAAATCCTTTACAGATGACCCGACCAGACTTGCCACTAATAATCCAATAAAGAGAGCTCCAAAGATTATGATTAAGAGGGCAAGCCATGTGGGTAAACCCTTACGCTGCAGCCAGAACAATGGCGGTGCGCTGATGATAGCAATAAATGCGGCTAAAAGGAACGGGACAAGAATGGATTTAGCTGCACTCATGCCTGCTACTACGACAATAAAGGCCGCAATGGTTAACAGAATTTTAGACGCTTCCGTTTTGTGATTAATTCTATTCATGAACTATAGGCTCCGACAATATTATTAAAGGTTTATCTTCACCAGAAATATTTTTGAATAAGCTTTTGTTTGTTCTCAATAAAATACTAAAAATATAATATTTTTATTTTAATGCATCAACTGACGTTTGAAATAACCTATTTGGGAAATGCACCTGCATTTTACCGAGCTCAAGGCGTTTGTTAGGGCGTTGTCTGATATGATGCTAACTGCTCAATTTTTCACCTGTTTGTTAGTCATAGGATAAACGAGTTTTTTCATCCGCTAATGTTGGCTGAACAATTTTTTCCCACTCAGGGTCATTCCATGTCCCCAGTTGATTGTGCATATTGAGGTATTTTTGAGGTATTGGGTGAGTTCCATATACTACTTCAAGGCCATATTTTGTTTTGATAAAATCGCTAAAATAGGTGATATGAGGACATGGAGGATACCCCACAATTAACCCAGTGGCAAGATGTATCGCCTCTGCTCCGTTTCCCTTCATTTCCTCCACAGCATATTCAACATTGCCACCAGGACACCCATCGCAAGTTGTATAGCCGACAACTTCAACTTCCATATTCTTGTATCGATCAAACGCACCTTCCCTGTTCCGCAATGATCTGAAACATTTTCCACCTGCACACCTGCGGTAGCGGTCACAAATGATTATCCCAATCTTTGTTTTTTCTTTCATGTCGTCTCCTCCTTAAGAAAAATTCAAGACAAATTATTAACCATATAATATCTGCGATGGTCTAATGGCTGGGATAACCGGGTTAATCCCTTGGTTAGGCCAATCCTATATCCAGCGCCTTACTTTCTCCTTGTATTCCAGCCAAGCCTCGCCAAACTTTTCCTCAAGCATTCTCTCTTCAATCCTTATGAAAATTATGTCCATCAGGATAGCAAAGACAACGATAACTGCATACGGCATCAGGGATCCCATGAATACTGCGATCCCCATAAGAATTAGCACGAATCCAAGATACATGGGATGCCTGCTGAACCGGAACACTCCACTTGTGATCAATAATGTAGATCCTTCAAAGGGTTTGACTGTTGTTTTATGCCTCTTGAAGGCCCTGTCAGCAATAAGGTTGATAAGAATCCCCAATGCTAAAGGAATAGCTCCTAAGAGCCTCCAGGGAAAAACAATGAATTTTCCCACTGGGAATACAAAATGGAGAACCACCATAATTGCTATTGCTATAAACAAGTAAGTTGGAGGCAACACTCCTTTCCCCTCATGCTTTGCTTTCTATTCTGACTTATATCAGGCTCGTATAAGGATACAATGTGACGCATATCAATGGCTATCCTTGTGTGGGGCGATCTATTTGCTGAGCTTGACAGCTGTGCCGTATGCCAAAAGTTCAGCCGCACTACCTATCACACTGGTAGTCATATAGCGAACATTGATTATTGCATCCGCTCCCATCTCTGCGGCCTGGGCAATCATCCTGTTAGTAGCTGCTGCCCGAGCCTTTCCCATCATCTCTGTGTATTCAGTCAATTCGCCGCCAAGGATCAATCTGACTATGGCGGATAGATCTTTTCCAAGCCAGATAGCAAATACCGTATGGCCCTGGACCAGACCGAGAATCTTCGTGATCTCTCGGTCAGGTAGTGCTGCGGAATTTAACAGCAAAATCGTGCGGTCAGACTCAGTAGGCAGTGACCCCTCTCCTGATGTCTTGTTTTTCCTTTGTTCAAGAGCCACTGTCAGCAAGACTAATAAGACACCATCCAGAAGGCAGAAAACTGCTATCCTAAGCCACCAGGGCACTACCGGATCATCGGCAACGATCACGTACCATGGTATCCCGGCAAATACTGCAGTGAACAGCCCGAGCACGAAGGCCAGCGAGCCAATATGTCGAAGTATTTTCATAGCTCCTCCTTGGATCACTAAAATCCAAAATTTTAGCTAACCCGTGATAAGCTGCCAGAAAGACAACCCGAATTTTCCCGAAGCCACATTAAAACCAGGTCTTACCCAAAAGCAAAAAACCGCACATCCTTTCTGGTAAGACTTTATCACGTTGTTTTATTTCAGACAGGGAGTGTCTTTTATAGTACAGGTATTATTCAATATATTCATATTCAGCAGTAGGTTTTTTTCGTTCATACTTAAGCTTGATCTTTTGTGCTAACACATCCTTATACAGGTTTGACCCTACAAATTCATCCGGTTTTATATCACCAAAAAACCGTTCCATCTTCTCCGAATAGATCAAACGTTCCAACAATCCATTACCCGGAGAAAATTTAATTGAGATCGCATTCTGGGGACAAACGTGCCAACACCGATAACACACAATACATGTGTTATGAAACTTGACAGTTTTATTCACGATTGTGATACTGCCTGTTGGACATTCATAGACGCAGTTGCCACAAAGATCGCATTTTTCAGGATCACTTTTAGGCAAAGGTGTAGATTTTTTCTTGATATAATTTAAGCAAGGTCCGACTTTATCGTAAAATGTTCCTCCTTGATTAGGGTCAACATCATAATGAGCTGGCAGCGACTCTCCATTCATCGTGTTCGCTGCAATAGCACGCCCAAAATCTTCTGCATGTTCTAAGTCCTTTTCATCTGGTCGATCTGGGAAAAGTCCAAAAAGGGTGGGAAATGAGCTGACCCCTCTTAACTGAATACCCCATATGACTATCGCCCCGGTTTGAGCTACAGCTTGTGACAGGTGCCACAACGATTTTGCAGGTGAGCCGCCGGAAGTAATAAAGACAAAGGCTTTTTTCCCTGTAAAATCAAACCCGCTATCCTTTAAAAATTTAGGCACAACCTCTGCCGGTCGGTTTTCAAAGACAGGACATCCGATACCTATAAGATCGGCATCATTCGGATTCCATCTCTTGCGACGTAAAAACCCAAAATGATCAACCTCAAACCCACTATTCTGTAAACCTTTCACAATAAATGTTCCTGCTTTGAGCGTGTTTCCTGTCTGACTAAAAGTCAATACGCTTGCCTTCATGTTGTTACCCCCGTGATATATTTAAATTCATGCCATATAATGGTGAGGGTAGACTGCCGGTATGAAGCGTCGGCGAAATACTGGTCGGGTTGGTCCTTTTGTTAGCTTCCGATTATTTCATTGAGACCTTCAATGGCTTGACCTAATTCCTCAGGAGTTGCTCTGCCGATCTTTTTTCCAATCCGCTCGACTGAGAGTGTTCGAATTTGGCTTATCTTTACCCATGAGCGTTTTGGTAAACCGGCAGATTCTATCTCAAGAGTCAGAGGAAACCCTGCACGTTGTGGCTGACTGGTAACGGCCATCGCTATGACGGTTCCTGAACGATCGTTGAAGACATCCTGGCTAAGAATAAGCACGGGGCGGAAACCAGCTTGCTCGCGCCCCTTTACAGGATTTAAATCGGCCCAATAAATTTCACCTCTTAATATTCGGGCCATTGCTCTAGCTCCTCAGACATTCCCTCTTCCGCCATGGCCTGTTCAAATGCCGGGTCAAGCTTGGCGCATTCCCGAGCCAGCCGACTCCGTTCCAACCGCTCCAGTTTTTCTTCAACAGCCTTTTGAATTGCCTTGCTTCGGCTTGGGAACAAATGTTCTTCTACGAGTCGATCCAGCTGATCCAGAGTTTTCTCATCAAGCGTGATTGCGACTTTTGTTGTAGACATGGTGCACCTCCGGTATGACAATATATCATACCAGCATTGAAGTCAAGTCGATATGCGCAGACCCGCAGGAAGCTAACGCTGCTCTTAAGCCGCAGCGATTAGCTGTCGGCTGGAAGAGCCTTGTGTACGCCCGGCATGGGCGTGAGCTTATGGGGTGATCCTTCGACACGGCTCAGGTCGAGGGAAGTCCCCTATACGTGAACCCTGCTAATGGGTTGAGATATTAGCAAGATCATTAGCCGAAGGCAAGTCAAAGATCCCGAGCTTGCCGCGGGGGTAAAATCGTGAGAAACAGTCTAAACGAAGCCTAAGTGCAAAGCTATGAGCCGACATGTCTGCGTGCAACGCACAGGCAGGCGGACAGGAACAGCATATAAGGCCAAGTCTCCGGGCAAGTTAGCGCCACATAACGAAGCCCAGGGTTCAGGAGACCTGTCTGCGTGCAACGAACAGGCAGGTATGGTAAATGCTGTCCGCCTGAGGCGGATGTGGCGAAAGTTTACCCTGTTGAATTTCCTAAAGGGAACCCTGTTCAACAGGGTGAATATCCTTATCCGGGGAGGTCTGCTCAATATGCGACTCGAAGGTGTCTTCACACTGTCTTGTGAAGGCTGTTCCGGCGTTTCAGGTAGGCTTCCACCTGAAAACGAGAGAAAAGGGAAGCAGGCAGGATGGTGATGTAAGGCTCCTGAAGGGCAGCGCTCTATGGGGCATCTCATAGGGTGATTGAACAGAAGTCAGCAGATGCCTCACACATCTTTTTCTCCTTTTTTTATAATTTCAATGGCTTGATCAATAAGATGGGGGAGGGGTTCAGTAGATACGCCCATTATTTCAACCCTTTCCTGGGTCAATGGGATTAATATCTTTAGGGCCTTGCTCGATGAGATAGCCTGGGACATCCTAGGTGTTACTTCACCCATCATAGAATTGGCCATGATTATTGCTAATGGACCAATTATAATATCAACCTCTGGGGCCATTTTTACAATGGCATTTTCTCCAGTAGCCCCTCGATTAGCCCCTGACTTCATCATCTGAGAGGTGGCTACAGAATTTGTGCCCAGAGCAAGTATTTCTACCTTTTCGCCAAAGGTATCCCTCAATCTTTTTATTATAGTCCTTCCTATTCCGCCTCCCTGGCCGTCCATAACAATTAATAAACTCAAAGAAGACCCTCCTTAGTTAAAGATTTGGATTGCAACATTTGATGAATCTGTCTACTATAATAACAATATCATAGGATTCAGTAACTTTTTAATAACTATATAACAGGTGATCACAATTTAAAAACATTTTTTCTGTCTTTTGTAGGAATTAACGGAAATGTGGGTAGTTTTCATAGCACTCTTGATAGCTGCATATCTCTTAGGTTCAATTCCTTTTGGTCTTTTAATTAGCCAAAAGGTGTCAAGATTGGATATAACCAAAGCAGGCAGCGGAAATATTGGGGCCGCAAATGTTGCCCGTGAGGTTGGTCTCAAATGGGGGATTATTACTCTTCTGGCAGATACCCTAAAGGGATTTATACCTGTAGCCCTTGCACATTATCTTTTAGGGTCATTAACAGAAATGAACGAGGCGCTAAAGGGAATGGTTGGTATCTCGGCCTTGTTAGGGCACCAATTCACAGTATACAATCGCTTTAAAGGAGGGAAAGGTGTAGCTACATGTCTCGGGGTTTTTTTGGCTGTTTCCCCAATTTCATGTTTATTTTCTGGGGCTATATTTTTTGTCTTAGTCTCTCTATGGAGGTATATCTCGTTGGGATCAATATTGGCAGTCCTTACCATGCCTATCTGGTTGTATCTCATGGGTCATTCAGCCTTTATAACCCTCTCTTCAGTGATTATGTCACTCTTAATCACATACCAGCATAGAGAAAATATTCGAAGATTAATCCAGGGAAATGAAAGGAGGTGGCAGAGAAGAAGGCTACGTTAATAGATCAATTAAACGGCCCAATTCCTCATCAGAGTAAAACTCGATTATTATCCTGCCTTTTTCGCCTTTACGTTTTATAATTACTTTTGTGCCCAAGGCTTTTTGAAGATCTTTGGCCAAAGACTTTATGTAATAGTCTGTTCCATTTTTTGGACTTTTTGGCTTTTTCGGGGCTAAGGTCTTTTTAACCAAGGACTCTGTCTGGCGAACAGATAGAGATTTCTTTATGATAAAACTCCTAATCTCCTTTTGGGCTAAAGGAGACTCAATGCTAACCAAAACCCTTGCATGGCCTGTGCTCAATTGACCATCTATAAGATCCTGTTGAATAATGGCAGGAAGCTTCAACAATCTTAATAAATTGGCTATTGTCGAACGATCTTTCCCTATCCTTTTTGAAAGTGATTCCTGTGTTAGGTCAAACTTATGCATTAGCTCTTGGTAAGCTGATGCCTCCTCGATGGGATTAAGATCTTTGCGTTGAATATTTTCAACAAGGGCTAATTCCAAAGCCTCTGAAGGAGATACATCTCTTATCCATACAGGTATCTTATCGAGTCCTGCCTTTTGAGCGGCCCTCCAGCGCCTCTCTCCTGCTATGAGTTGAAACCCATCCTTTGTCTGGCTAACCAATATAGGTTGGATAACACCTTTCTCCTTTATAGAATTTGCTAATTCTATCAACTCAGATTCGCTGAAATTTTGTCTCGGTTGATGGGGATTAGGAGAAATAGACTCGATGGGACAGTAGAAAAACCCCCTATCGGCTTCTGAAATAGCTGTTTCTGGAAATAAGGCTGAAAGCCCTCTTCCAAGAGCCTTACGTTTGGGCACCTGTATCCCCTCCTTTTTTTAAGATTATTTCCTTTGCAAGTTCTAAGTAACTCTGGGCCCCTTTTGATCGAATATCATAGAGAATAATTGGCTTTCCATAGCTTGTTGCCTCACTTAAACTAACGTTACGTGGGATGATCGTTTGAAAGACATAATTTCTAAAATGTTGGCGAACTTCATCAGCTACCTGATATGATAGATTATTGCGTCTATCGAACATTGTTAACAAAATACCGAGCATTATAAGAGATGGGTTAAGCCCTTTTTTGACCAATTTGACAGTATTAAGCAACTGGGTTAACCCTTCCATGGCAAGATATTCACATTGAAGTGGTACAAGAAAAAAATCAGAGGCAGCAAGGGCGTTAAGTGTTAGAAATCCAAGTGAAGGAGGACAATCGATGAATATATAATCGTATTGGGCTTTTAATTTAGATAAAATATTGCTTAAAAGATATTCTTTGTTTTTTTTAGAAAACATCTCCACTTCTGCTCCAAACAAATCAGGATTGGCTCCAATAAGCTTAAGCGTAGGAATTTCTGTGTCAAGAATGGATTTGTTTCCAACATGTTCCCCTAATATTAACTCGTAAAGGCTTGGTTTAAGGCTTGAGGGATTTACCCCTAAAGAAGTAGTAGCATTTCCCTGAGGATCACAATCTACTAAAAGGCATCTTTTTTCAGCAGCAGCAATAGATGCAGATAGATTAACAGCTGTTATTGTTTTACCAACGCCTCCTTTTTGATTAACTATAGATATTATTGATCCCATGGATAAGATAATGTTTTTATTAAGACAAGGTAACTCATGTAACTATCAAAGCTCTGCATCAAAATCACAAGGTATGCTATCAGCAAGGAAATCTGAAATTCGAATATCGAAATCCTAAACAAATTCTAATGAAAAAAATCCAAATGTTTTAAACCAAGAAACCTTTTCACGAAGCAACTCGGCTTTGGGCTGTTTGGAATTTTGAACATTTGAATTTCGATATTGTTTCGAATTTCGGATTTAGTAGTTCGAATTTTATAGCAGCAGAGTTTAATGTTATCATAAAAACTTGACATAAATTTTAAGATCTTGAGCTATAAACACAACCAAATAAATATTGTTTCACGTGAAACATTTCTATATTTATAATCCCTTCCAGGCCTCTTTCTCCATGTCCAAAAATCGCTGGACCTCTTCTTGATTCATTTGGGCTATATTTACCTCAAGATCTATCCCCATCGGGCTTACCGATTCTTTTAGACTTTTTTCTAAAAAAGATAAAATTGGGATTCCTGGAAATGGAATTACCAGGGTTAAAGAGGCAGTACTTTCTGCTAAAATAATATCCCGGATCATGCCTAAATCCATTAAACTTCGATCTATAGCTGGATGCATCACCTTTGCTATTGCTTGCCTAACATCTTCAATTGAATGATC
>CAYTDY010000069.1:0-9962 GCA_964436665.1 uncultured Desulfobacteraceae bacterium | reverse complement strand
TAATGCGGATTATCCGTAGCGCTCTGACCTGCTTAAGCGTGCCGTTCACCACTTTTTTTAACTCCATGAAATTCCAGAAACAATGGCATGTAAACAAGAAAAGGAAATGTGGCTTAGTCTTTCCATTGAACAAATGCGGCAAACCGCGCCACTAAGCTTTAGCTTTGAGCGTTTTTAATATTCTTTCAATATGAGGTTGAAAATGGATTTAAAACTACTTCTTACAGTTTTTTCGACCATATTCATTGCTGAATTGGGAGATAAGACCCAAGTTGCAACGCTACTATATGCAGCGGGTCCAACAAACAGCAAACTAACTGTATTCATTGGCTCAGCCCTTGCTCTTATACTGGCATCAGGAATAGCGGTTCTTGCTGGCTCCTTTTTAGCTCAACATGTAAATTCCAAGTATCTTTTTTGGATAGCTGGTCTTGGGTTTATTGGTGTAGGCATCTGGACAATCACAAAGGCATAAGTGTGATAGGTGTTATTAAATGAAATTATTGTTTTGCCTTCTGGGTCTGGTCCTTATTGTTGAGGGATTACCTTATCTTGCCTTTCCGGATAAGATGAAGAAGTGGTTAAAACAGATACAACAGGTTCCTGATAATCGCTTAAGGATAATTGGTTTTCTGGCCATGTGTTTTGGACTTCTTTTGACTTATATCTTTAGGTAATAATAGATGCATTGTCTGGAAGATTATGATTACGACCTTCCTGATGAATTAATTGCCCAGGAACCGGCCCTGAAAAGAGATGAATCACGTCTTCTGTGCTTAAAAAGGTCTACAGGGGAGATAACCAACAATTGTTTTTTTGATCTTCCTTCACTGCTTAGAGAAGGCGACCTGTTGGTTGTGAATGATGCCAGGGTGATGCCAGCCAGATTATACGGTCAAAAGGAAACTGGGGGGCGGATAGAAATTCTGGTTCTTGATCATCCAGCCAGGCCTCCTAAAACAGGGCAAGACATACGATGGTGTCTTGTAAAGGCATCAAAGAGGCCAAAAACAGGAAGCAGTATACATTTTCCGGACGGCTTAATAGGCATTGTTCAAGGGTCAGGTGAAGATGGGAAAATTCAGCTCAGATTTGAAGGTAAACATACTCTCAATTATGTCTTGAAAAAAAGAGGTTGCCTTCCACTACCCCCTTATATTAAAAGAAACAGCAATGATAGACGATCAGATGCAGACAGGGAAAGATATCAGACCATATTCTCCCGTTTTTCAGGGGCTGTGGCAGCACCTACAGCTGGTCTTCATTTTACCCATGATCTACTCAAGAGTTTTCAATCCCTGGGAGTAGAAATAGTTAATATAACACTCCTGGTTGGGCATGATACTTTTAGGCCTGTGAGGGTAAAGGACATTAGAGAACATCACTTAGGGAAAGAGTCATATTTTGTTAGCCTTGATTCTGCTAACTCTATTGAGAGGGCTAAAATCGAGGGGAGAAGAGTTATTGCTGTGGGCACTACAGTTGTCAGGACCTTAGAGGCTGTATTTCAGAAAGAGGGAAAGATAGTCGCTGATTCTGGACCTACTGACTTATTGATCTATCCAGGATTTAATTTTCAGGTGATTGATGCACTTATAACAAATTTTCATTTACCTCGCTCTTCACTTCTTCTTCTGGTAGCAGCTTTTGCTGGGCTTGATTTGACAATGAAGGCCTATCGCTGGGCAGTAAAAAGCAGATACAGGTTCTACAGTTATGGAGATGCAATGCTGATAACGTGAACTAAAGTGCCTAAAGCACGCCCTGGTGCAATGTGCTCTAATCAGCTTTATAAATCTACAAGCCAGTATGTGCTTGAATTAGACTACTAAACCTATAGACCACAGCCTGCCCTGGCGCGACGTGATTGTAAAAAGCTAATGCCGCTTTAATAATTCTAAGCGGGAGCTATTAAACGCAGTCTTTGCATGTCAGGTCTGGGCCAGGGGACTGGGCCAGGGTTAAAAATGCCTAAAGTGAACTAAAGTTATTGGTAGGATTTTCTTGTATGTTAACATTAAGCTTCAGTTACTTAAGTTCACTTTAAACCTTAGATCATTTTGGGCACTTAAAGGGGAATCAGGTTCTTGGAATTTCGGGTTGTAAAAAGGTGTAAATCAAGCAAAGCCAGACTTGGGGAAATATTAACTGCTCATGGCATACTTAAAACCCCTGTATTTATGCCTGTTGGAACAACAGGAGCAATCAAAGGGGTATCGCCTGATGAGGCAAAAGATGCAGGTGTTGACATAATCCTGGCAAATGCATATCATCTTTACCTGAGGCCAGGCCATGAATTGATTGAGAAGCTTGGCGGCCTTCACAGCTTTATGAACTGGTCAGGGCCTATACTTACTGATAGTGGAGGATTTCAGGTCTATAGTCTTTCAAAACTCAGGACTATATCATCTGAGGGGGTTACCTTCCGGTCTCATTTAGATGGTTCTACCCATTTTCTTGGCCCGGAAAAGGTTATAGAAATTCAGAGGTCCCTTGGGGCAGATATTATCATGACCTTGGATGAATGCGCTCCCTTTGGTGCTGACCACGATTATGTGCTTAATTCAGTAAGGCTTACTGAGCAATGGGCCAGGCGATGTCTGGAGGCAAAGAAAAATAACAGGCAGGCCCTTTTCTGTGTTGTTCAGGGTGGCTTTTATCCTGAATTGAGAGAGATGAGCGCCAGGGGTCTTGTAAATATGGGCTTTGATGGCTATGCCTTAGGCGGTTTATCTGTTGGAGAAGATAAACAAACCAGGGGAAATGTGATCAAATCGACAAGGGAATTTCTTCCAGAGGAAAAGCCAGTGTATCTTATGGGAGTAGGAACGCCGGAGGATATAATTGAGTCGGTGAAAATTGGTGTGGATATGTTTGACTGTGTAATGCCAACCCGCAATGCCAGAAATGGTATGTTATTTACCAATAAGGGAAAACTTATAATAAAGAATGCAAGGTATGCAGAAGATAGTTCACCTATTGATGAGGGTTGTGCCTGTTACACCTGCTCCAATTATTCGCGGGCATATTTAAGGCACCTCTTTCTTTCAAGGGAAATACTTTCCTTTAGGTTAAATACCATTCATAATCTCTATTACTATGCTCATCTAATATCTGAGATAAGGCAGGCTATAAGAGAGGATAAACTGGCTGAATTTAGCCATGATTTCTATGCTCAGAGGACTAACAATCAAGAAAAAAGGGAAGCCGATTCTTTATGAACATACCGCACCTTCAGTGTGGACCTGATGCTGGATATTGGATGTATAAGCCCGGATTGTATCTTTAACCCCTGGCCCAGACTGGCTAGCAATAACTGGGTTCTATTGCTTCCACTTCCGAATTAATATAGCGTTATCATTCTGTTCCCGGCATGCCACGCCAGGGCGGGCAGTATCCAGAATCGTTTGATTAACGCAACCAATCGTATTGTATCGAAATCATTGGACAAAAAAGGAAATTCCTATACAATAAATTTAAATGAGAAATGGAGGAGAATAAATGTTTGATTTAGTTTATGCTATGGGTACTGGAGGTACCGGAGGTGGAGGACAGTCAGGCGGTCTGGGTGCATTTTTACCACTGATCATTATATTTGCCATCTTTTACTTTCTCTTGATCAGACCCCAGCAAAAAAAGGCCAAACAGCATAAGCAGATTCTGGCCGCCCTTAAAAAAGGGGATAAGGTGGTAAGCTCAGGGGGTTTGCATGGTGTTATAACCGGTCTGAGTGACGATGTAGTTACCGTTGAAATATCCCCAAAAGTCAGGGTCAAGATTACAAGAGGCTCCATATCTGGGGTAATCAGAAAGGCAGAAAGTCAGGGTTAAGGAGTACACGGTGTCGAAAAATTTACAGTGGCGGGGATTAATTGTTCTAATTGTGATTGTTGGCGCACTGATTTATCTGACTCCATCCATCAGTAAAACACTACCCCCCTGGTGGCCTAATATACTGCCTGAGGAGAAGATTCATCTTGGACTTGATCTAAAAGGTGGTATGCATCTTGTGTTGGAGGTTCAGGCCCAGAGGGCTGTGGAAAGCCACCTTGAGAGGATAGTTGAGGATATAAAATACAGCCTCAGGAAGAACAAGATCAGGTACCAGGAATTGAAAAGGAGTAGCTCGGATAGGATTGATCTTACCTTAATAAGGAGTGAGGACAGAAAGGCCGTTGAAGAGATGTTTACAAGAAGCTTCTCAGACTTTGCTATTGAATCCGGATCATTTAGCGAACTTGATCTTAGGTTGGAGTTAGTCCTCTCTCAGAAGGCCCAGCAGCATATCAAGAAGATGGCAGTGGACCAGGCAGTAGAAACAATAACTAACAGAATTGATCAGTTCGGTGTGGCCGAACCGGATATCCGGCCCCAGGGAAAGGATAGAATTTTAGTTCAGCTTCCCGGGATAAAGGATCCTAAGAGGGCTATTGATATTATAGGGAAGACCGCCCTTCTGGAGTTTAAACTGGTAGACGAGGATAATAGCCTGGAAGAGGCATTAAGGGGAAATATACCACCAGGTGATCAAATCCTTTACCAGATAAAGGGAAAGCCTGGTTCTCAAAGAAGGATTCCCTTTCTTTTGAAAAAGAGGGCTGCTTTAACTGGTGAGTATCTGACCGATGCCAGGGTCCAGATAGATAGTCAATATAATGAACCCTATGTCTCTATTTCATTCGATTCTCGCGGGGCAAGGCTCTTTGCACAGATTACAGGGGCCAATATAAAGAAGAGATTGGCTATTGTCCTGGATGGTATTGTAAATAGTGCACCGGTCATTCAGGATAAAATTACCGGTGGAAGGGCCCAGATAACAGGCAGATTTACCATGGAAGAGGCCAGGGATCTGGCTATTGTCTTAAGGGCAGGCGCCCTGCCAGCACCGGTCAAGATCATTGAGGAGAGGACAGTGGGACCCTCCCTGGGAAAGGATTCTATTGATAAAGGCCTGAAATCAATGATAATCGGAGGCCTGATTGTATTACTATTTATGGTTTTTTACTACAAATTTGCAGGAATCCTGGCCGATCTGGCCCTTTTTTTGAATATAATCTTTATTGCAGCAGGACTGGCACTTTTTGGTGCCACCCTAACACTGCCTGGTATAGCTGGTATCATCCTGATTATAGGTATGGCCATAGATGCCAATGTACTTGTATTTGAGAGAATCCGGGAAGAACTGAGATTGGGGAAAACCCCACGAGCAGCAGTTGACAGTGGCTATAGCAAGGCCCTTGTGACTATTCTTGATGCTAATATTACAACCCTGATAGCTGCCCTGGTTCTATTTCAGTTTGGAACAGGGCCGGTGAAGGGATTTGCTGTTACCCTTAGTTTAGGCATTATTGCCAGCCTTTTCACAGCCCTATTTATCACCAGACTAATATTTGACTATCTTATTATTGAGCGTGGTATGAAGAAAATAAGTATATAACTGTTGATTGTGAATTTAGGAATTTAGGGATTAACGAGTAACAAGAAGCGAGAAATACAGAGACAAAAACATGGAATTTATAAAGCCGGGCATTAATATTGATTTCATTGGGCGCCGAAAGATGGCCTATATCCTATCTGGAACTTTGATATTTTTAACTATCCTTCTTTTAATATTTCGGGGTGGACCTAATTATGGTGTTGATTTTGCGGGCGGTATACTTATCCAGGTTAGGTTCAATCATCCAATAACACCAGATGAGATCAGGGGTGCATTAACATCGATCACTCTGGAAGATAGCATTATCCAAGAGTTTGGAGAAAAGGGAAAGTTTGAATATTTGATCAGGGTTAACAAAACCGATATCGAGCTCAGTGGCCTATCCAATAAGGTTAAGAAATCTTTAGATGGCATGTTCGGGCAAAAGAATGTCGAAGTCAGGAGGGTGGAGATGGTAGGGCCAAAAGTAGGGAAAGATTTAAGAGAAAAGGCCCTTTTTGCCATCTTTTATGCACTCCTTTTTATGGTCATATATATATCCGGCAGATTTGAATACAAGTGGACAATGAGTATAATTATGGCAGTATCCCTTGCCTTTGGGGTCTATATAATATCGGCTATAGGAATGAGTATCATCTGGCTCATTGCTGTTGCCCTTCTCATTACCATTGGCCTATGCTGGTTCCTGCGTTTAGAATACGCCCTTGGTGCCCTTATTGCACTCTTTCATGATGTAGTCATAACCATGGGAGCCTTTGCCCTTACTAACAGGGAAGTAACATTACCTGTTGTTGCTGCTCTCCTGACCATAGTAGGCTACTCCCTGAATGATACAATTGTTATTTTTGACAGGATCAGGGAAAATTACAGACGCCACCGGAGCCGCGATTTTGCCGAGGTGATAAATCATAGCATTAATGAGACCCTGAGTCGGACCCTGCTTACATCAGCAACTACCCTCATTGTTGTTGTAGCCCTTTTTATCTTAGGTGGTGGAGTGATCCATGATTTTGCCTTTGCCCTCTTGGTAGGTATCCTGGTTGGCACCTATTCTTCTGTCTATGTGGCAAGTCCTGTCCTTCTAATCTGGAGGGGTCAGTTATTGGAAGGAGGTGGCCTCAGGACCAAGAGGCGAAGGAAAGGAAGCTAATTGTTTAAAGAGGAAATCACCCGCCGGAAAAAGAGTCGAAAAATTAGAGTTATCTTCTTAGTGATAGCTCTTTTTTTATCCGGATTTCTTTATATCCTCATTGCTGGCCCGGGCAGCAACTATCTCAAGCTATCATTGGAGAGGCTGCTCCATCCAGTTCCCGAATTTAACCACATAATAATTAAACACAATGGGACTAAAAAAAAGCTCATCCCAGACCAAGCTCTCCAAATTCATCCCCATGATAGCCTTAAGATAGTGAAGATCGATACATCAATCCCATTTAACAGGGAAATAAGGCTATACTCTCAAGGGTTTGATATTAACGCCCTTCAAGAGGAAACAGTCATAGCAAAACTCCTTCCTGAACAAGATATTTTTCACCACTATACCTACACAATACAGATCAAGCACGGAAATGAAAGCATCGGTAAGGTAAGTCTTGTAATCTCTCCTTCGATAGAGGATTGGTTAAAAAGGGCAGACAGGATAATAGATCCTAAAAAAAGATTGGTCTTTTTGAATCTGGCTATTAAAGAAAAGGTGGGTGATCTTCGGCTCAAGATTAGATTGGCAGATGAATGTCTGGCCCAAAAGAGATGGAAAGAAGCAGCTAATATCATTGAGGATATAATTAAAGAAAGGGAAGACTTAACCCTTATGAAAAAACTTGTAGGTGCCTATGAACACCTGCACCAATACAACAAGGTTATCGCTACCTTAAAGAAAATTCTACTAAATTCACCTGAAAATCTGGAAATTAGGCTTCGCCTTGCAGGACTTCTCGAAAAAAAGGGTAGATTAAAGGAGGCTGTACAAGAATATACTATCATTCTTCCAAAATTAACCAAGGATGCAAAAATAGTATGCATGAAGAATATAGGTTATCTATTGTTTCGGACAGGTCAGAAAGAAAATGCCCTTCGCTGGTATCTTAAGGCAGCAAAATATGACAGAAAAGATCCAAACCTCTATTACAATATAGGATCAATATATGATGAGCTTAAGAGGCCAAAATTGGCTGAAAAGTATCTGCGTTTGGCATTAGAATTAAAAAAGGATGATATCGGAGGCAGGTTAAGACTTGGACAATCTTTGCTTAAGAAAGGTGAATTAAAAGAGGCTAAAACGTATGTAAAAGAGATCCTGAAAGGGAAACCTAATCACTTAGAAGCCCTGATACTTTTGGCTGCTATATTAGAAAAAGAAGATGATAAAAAGGCCTTGAGAAACATTTATGAGCAGATCTTATCCCATGACCCTAAAAATACGATTATCCTTTTTAATCTTGGGGTACTGGAAGCAGAGGAAGGAAATGTGAAAAAAGGACTCCATTGCTTTGAGAGATTGATTAAGGTTGACCCTAATGATATACAGGCCAGGGAGGCCCTGTTTGGTATTTACCAGATGCAAAAAAGAGATGATCTTACCTTCAATCAAGCAGTGGTATTAATCAAGCTTGTCCCAAGCAAGATCTCCTTTTATAGGTACATATTTAAATATCTTATGGACATGGAGGAATTTGAACAATCAGCTAAATACATGCTTAAGGGAGTGGAGGCAAATCCGAAAAATTTAGAGTTAAGACAGTATCTGATCCTGGCTTACCTCAAATTGAAGAAAAATGATTTAGCTGTAAAAGAAATGGAAAAAGCCCTAAAATTGAAACCAAATAATACTAACCTTCTCCACCAGCTTGCCAGGGTAAAGGAAGAGGCAGGTGATCTAGAGCAGGCCTTACTGTTACATAAAAAAATCCTCGATATTTCCCCAGACGATGAAAAGGCCGAAAATGCCTATCTCAGGTTAAGGCTTAAGCTATTGCATAAAGGAAAGTAGCTGTTCAGCAATTAGTCCGTAGCAGGCTGACTGTACATTTACCTATTGACCCACAAATTTATTTATCCTATATTACAATCACATAAAAGGAAATTTTTATTACTTTTTACCAAAAGGAACTACCTGGAAGGAGAAACGTTATGAAAAGTCTGCGTGACTTAGTCCTTCGCAACCGAAGCTATCGACGCTTTGACGAATCTCACACCATACCGCGAGAAACTCTACTGGACCTGGTAGCACTTGCCCGATGCACCGCCTCAGCAGCTAACCGTCAGCCCCTCAAATACATACTCTCCACTGACCCCGAAACGAATGCTCGGATCTTCTCATGCCTAACATGGGCTGCTTATCTCAAGAACTGGGACGGCCCGGCTCCTGGAGAGCGGCCATCTGCCTACATCGTGATCCTTATAGACGAGACGATCACCAAGGATTGGTGGTGTGATGACGGCATTGCTGCCCAGACCATTCTCCTCGGGGCAGTAGAGAAAAACCTTGGGGGATGTATGCTGGGAGCAATTCAAAAGGATAGGCTACAGCGCGAACTGGATATCCCCGATCATCTGAGGACCCGGCTCGTCCTTGCCCTGGGCAAACCTGCAGAAACAGTGGAGATTGAAGATCTTGAGCCTGGAGGGGACATCCTGTACTGGCGAGACGAAAAGGATATCCACCACGTGCCCAAGAGAAAGCTGGAAGAGCTCATCGTCAAGTAAAGAGGTGAATCCAATGGCAGTGATAACCATATCCAGAGAGATCTACAGCGAGGGCAGCTATATTGGTGAAAAGGTGGCAAAGGCTCTGGGCTACCATTTCGTGGACAAAAGCACGATCGAAAAGGTGTTCATTGAGCATAGTATTGCTCAATTTAAGGGAGTATACGAATCTGTGCCAGGCTTTTGGGCGCGCTTTGACGACATAAGAACAACGACGATAAAATTTTTGAAGCAGGTCATCCTGGCCTTAGCCCGCCATGGCGAGATGGTGATAGTTGGCCGTGGTGCCTTTGCCGTTTTGGGTGGTTTCGCCGATGTGCTGAACGTGCGGGTACAATCCCCCTTTCAAATTAGGATACAAAGAGTAATGGAAAAGGAAAAAATAAGAGAATCTGACAAGGCCGAAGCATTGCTAAAAGAATGGGATAGGATGCGAGACACCTTTGTTAAATCTTTTTACGATATTCGGTGGGAGGATGCAGCAACAGCAAGCGCCTTTGATCTGGTGATTGACACAGGAAAGGTGCCACCAGATTTAGCGGTTACCTGGCTGGTCGAAACGCTCAAGGTCTTGAAGAAGAGAAAAACAGACGACCAACCCACTACTAACGCGATAGAAATAGACACTGCCTTAGCTAATACCGTTTCTAACGTGCTCGGATGTCAGATCATTCATTAACCCTTGGATTAACCATCAAAGCAACTTTCTCACCTTTTTAAATCTCTTCTACTAATTTTCTTAACAAATTTATCAATATATATAATCCCACCATATTCCTAAATTATATCGGGAATATTCTGAGACCTTTGAAAAATGGCC
>CAYTDY010000068.1:0-10052 GCA_964436665.1 uncultured Desulfobacteraceae bacterium | reverse complement strand
GTGGGAGGAAGAGTTCGAAAGGGCCAAAAAATCCTTTCCAGGGATCAGTCAATCCCTATCCAGCCTTGGAATTTAACAGGGGGAGGAGATGATCGTTTCTCATCAACCGGTAATGGTTGATGAGGTTCTTTCGTGGCTGATTACTACTCATGAGGGGATATATGTTGATGGGACGGTTGGCACTGGAGGGCATAGTTTCGAGATTTGTAAAAGAATAGCTCCTAATGGAGAGTTGATTTGTTTAGATATTGATAGATCATCGATAAAATTAGCAAAGGCAAGACTTTCTATTTTTGGAGAAAAAATCAAGATTATAAAGGAAAGCTACGTTGATTTAGATAAGGTACTTAAAAGAATTGGAATTGATAAGGTAAACGGCATTTTTTTGGATCTTGGTTTGTCATCCTATCAGCTTGAGTCGTCCGGCAGAGGTTTTAGTTTTATAAAAGATGAACCTTTGGATATGAGAATGGACCAAGACAGGGGTGTAACTGCTAGTGAATTAGTTAACAATATTTCCATGGAAAGCCTGCAGGAGCTTCTATGGAGCTATGCTCAGGAAAGATGGGCCAAGTTAATCACCCGGGCTATAGCAGAAGAAAGGCAAAAGGGGCCAATAAAGACAAGCCGGCAATTAGCCCGGTTAATTGAAACTACTATTCCTGCTAAACATCATCCTCGGAAAAGACACCCTGCCACCAAGACCTTCCAGGCCCTCAGGATAGCTGTTAATAGAGAGCTAAAAAACATAAGGGATTTTTTGGAGAAAGCCCCTCTATTGCTTGTTAAGAGGGGAAGGTTAGTGATTATATCTTATCATTCCTTGGAGGATAGGCTTGTTAAACATGCTTTTCGCCCTTGGGAGAAAGATGACATTTATCCGAGAAAGCTCCCGGTTCTTCCTAGGACTCGGTCTTCCCTTATGAAGGCCTTAAGAAAAAAGGGGCTTAGACCTGGCAAGGCTGAGGTGAATTTAAATCCAAGATCCAGGAGCGCTATAATGAGAGTAGCTGAAAGGATTTAAAGTGAAGAAAAGGAAAGGAGGATCTGTAAGATTATCTCATTTTCTTGGAATTATGCTTTTTCTGTTTTTGTTAGCAGGAATTTCTCATGTGTGGGTGAATTTTAAAAGGACAGAGATTGGTTATACATTGAGCCAATTAAAAAAAGAGATATTACAAATTGAGGAATACAACCGTAAGCTGAAGTTAGAGATAGCTTTTTTGAAATCCCCTGAACACTTGGAAGGCAAGGCGATTAAAGAACTTGGTTTAAGACATCCCTTGCCTAAAGAGATAATTTTTTTGCCATGAGGATCAAAGATAAAAAGTGGATAAGAATTAGGATCTATATAATAGGGATCTGTTTTTTCCTTGTTCTCTGCATCATTTTTTTAAGGGCATATCAACTTCAGATCCTTGAAGGGAGTAAGCTCTCATCTTTGGCTAAGGAAGGTTATACGGGAGAATTCATCCTTACCAGCCAAAGAGGGACCATTTTTGATAGGAATGGCAAGGAATTGGCAATCAGCATTGAGGTGGATTCACTATACTGTTATCCAAAAAAGGTAATAGACAAGAAGGAAGCAGCAACTCTTATTGCCAGGTCTCTGGATTTGAATAAAAGAGATGTGCTGAAAAAATTACATAGTTCTCGTTCCTTTGTATGGATTAAGAGAAAGGTGACCCCGGAAGAGATTATAAGAGTTAGAGAACTTAACATAGCCGGAATAGGTTTTACCAAGGAGAACAGGCGTTACTATCCCTGCATGGAAACAGGTGCTCATGTTATAGGATTTGCAAGCCAGGACAACAGTGGCCTTGAGGGTATAGAGTTACAATATAATAGTTATTTGGAGGGGAAAAAGACAAGGTTTAATAGGATTCATGATGCCATTGGCAGGACCCTTCTTTTTGATAGGCCGAAGATAGAGAAACAGGGTCCATTTAGTCTGATTTTAACATTGGATAAGGAGATAAGTTATAAGGCCCAGAAAGCTCTCAGGAAGGCTGTAGAAGAATCAGGTGCAAAGAGTGGCGTCTGTATAGTAATGAAGCCCCGGACAGGCGAGATCTTGGCTATGGCAGTGGTGCCAGAATTCAATCCAAATATTTTTTGGCATTCTAAGCCATATGAGTGGAGAAATAGGCCAGTTACTGACTGCTTTGAACCTGGATCTACTCTAAAGGCATTTCTCTTGGCTGCTGCCTTGGAAGAAGGTGTGATTACCCCAAAAACAGTGCTTAATTGTGAAATGGGAGAGTACACCATTAGCAATTTTATTATTCATGATAGCCGGCCTTATGGGATGTTACCTGTCAGTAAGATAATTAAATTTTCCAGCAACATAGGGGCAATAAAGATAGGTCAGCGGCTTGGCGCAGAGCGCTTCCATTATTATTTAAAAAGGTTTGGTTTTGGTGAGCAGACAGGGATAGATTTTCCAGGTGAAAGAGAAGGAACACTAAGGTCTGTTAAAAATACCAGCCTTATTGGTAAAAATACCCTCTATTTTGGTCAGGGAATATCAGTTTCTCCACTACAATTGACCATGGCCTTTGGGGCTATAGCCAATGGTGGGCATCTAATAAGGCCCTATCTGGTAAGATCAATCATTGATCAGAGAGGGAAACCAGTAAGAACGTTTTATCCGTTCGTTAGAAGAAATATTATATCATCTGAAACAGCAAAGAAGGCAAGAGGCATACTTGAGGGTGTAGTCAGGAAGGGTGGAACAGCTCCCAAGGCTGCGATAAAGGGATATTCTGTAGCTGGTAAAACAGGTACCGCACAAAAGGTCGATTCAGTTAAGAAAACCTATTCGGATAAAAAATTTGTGGCTGTCTTTGGTGGTTTTGCACCTTCAGATTCACCTGCTATAGTGATTTTGGTAGTCCTTGATGAACCAAAAGGGACACCATACGGAGGGATTGTCGCAGCTCCTGTCTTTAGTGATGTTGGCTGCTTGACTCTTAACCGCCTCAATGTGATTCCTTCATTCCTGTCTGCCACTGCCCCGCCCGCCTTGCCCCGCAAAGCGGGCGGGGCAGGGTATAAGTGGGCAAACCAACAAAATCTTGACTACCCTGTTGACAGACAAGAGGAAATAGCAGTCCTAAGTCCTGATTTGCCCGGTTCAATACCTAATTTAAAAGGGCTTGGAGTGAGGGATGTTTTACAAAAAGCAAGACGATTAGGGTTAGAGGTGGTTGTTAAGGGAAGCGGGCATGCTGTGGAACAAAGTCTGGCACCTGGTACGCCATTAAAGAAAGACAGCTTACTCATTGTTATATTTAGACCATAATGTTGAAGGCGGAAAGTACCTAAAGTTAAGAAGCAACGGACAACAGTCAACGGACAACGAACAGTGAGGCTTGATTATTTATTGAAAGGGTTAAGTATCCTGGAGCAACATGGAAAGGGGGATCTTGAGATCAAAGGGCTGACTAATGATTCTCGAGCTGTAAAAAAGGGCTACCTGTTTGTTGCTGTCAAGGGGAGTAATCAAGACGGGCATAGGTATCTGGATCAGGCCGTTCAGAGAGGTGCCCATGCATTAGCAGTAGAACGAGTTGAAAAGGTTGTTCAGGGTGTAACTGTTGTCAGGTTATCTGATACAAGAGTTGCCCTTTCTGATATGGCTGCAAGGTTTTACAATTATCCTGCTAAGGGTATGAATTTAATAGGTATAACTGGTACTAACGGGAAGACAACAACGAGTTACATCCTGGAGTCGATATTTAAAGAGGCAGGGAGGAATGTAGGGGTTATTGGGAGTATTAGCTATAGGTTCAATGAAAAATCACTTAGGGCTTCATTAACTACACCCGAATCCATTGATTTGATGAGAATTATACGTGAGATGAGAGATGCTGGTGTGACCGATATTATAATAGAGGCCTCATCCCATTCTCTTGACCAGGGAAGGGCAAGGGGATTGAATTGGTCAAGGGCAATATTTACAAATTTTTCCAGGGATCATCTCGATTACCACTCCACAATGGAAGAGTATTTTAAAGCAAAATCTCTGCTTTTTTATTCATTGGGAGAGGATAAAAACAGAGATCAGGCAAAGGCAGTCATCAATATGGATGACCCAAAAGGCAGGGTGTTGAAAAAAATAACAGAGGTTCCTGTTGTGAGTTACGGTCTTGGAGATAATTGCCTGCTCAAGGCTGTCGATATTGAGGCCAGTCAGGAGGGTTTACGTTTTAGATTAGTTACACCATCTGGGGATACACCTATTACATCACCCCTTTTAGGCCAGATAAATGTCTATAATATACTGGGTGCTGCTGCCACTGCCTTTAGTCTCAATGTGGACCTGAAGATTATTGCAAGGGGAATAAAAAGCCTTACCTATGTTCCTGGCAGGCTTCAACCTGTAAAGAACAGAAGAAGACTTTCTTTATTTGTTGATTATGCCCACAGCCCTGATGCCCTTGATAAGGTGCTTCAAACATTGATCCGCCTCAGGCGGACCAAAGGCAGCTTGATCACGGTTTTTGGATGTGGAGGTGACAGGGACAGAGGCAAAAGGCCAGATATGGGTAAGGTTGCAGGGAAATATAGTGATCTTGTCATAATTACCTCAGATAACCCAAGGGGAGAGGATCCTGGAGAAATTGCCGATGATATTGAACTAGGAGTAAAGAAATCAGGATTAAAGAGGATTTCTATGGGTGTCTCAATTAAAGAGAGGGGCTATGAGATTGTTTTGGACCGGAGGAAGGCTATACAGGGTGCAATCAATATAGCTAAAAAAGAAGACATTGTTTTAATAGCTGGCAAAGGGCATGAAAATTATCAGATTATTGGAAGCAGAGAGAGACATTTTGATGATGTGGAGGAGGCGACACTGGCAGCGAGTTAGTAGTTTTTAGGGTAAACACAACGAACGGCAAGAGAATGACTGCAAAGTGGGGTGAAATAACCGTTAAGGAAATAGTTTCAGCAATAGGTGGAAGGCAGATATCTGGTTCGCCAGATGGATTCATTGGAGGTCTTTCAACTGATTCCAGAAGGATTGTCCCTGGACAAATTTTCCTGGCCCTAAAGGGTGAAATATACGATGGTCATAATTTTTTGACAGAGGCAATTAATGCTGGAGCTGCTGGTGTAATTGTGCAGTCTGACACCAATAGGCATAAGGAGCTTTCAGCTAATAATCTGGTGGTGATTACTGTCTCTTCCACGTTAAAGGCCCTTGGTGATCTAGCTTTGTGGTGGCGAAAGCAATGGGGAGGCAGGGTAACAGCCATAACCGGAAGCAATGGCAAAAGTACAACAAAAGAGATGACTGCCTCGATTCTCTCTCTAAAGGCAAATACAATGAAGAGTCCTGGTAATTTCAATAACCTGATTGGCCTACCTTTGACGATCTTATCATTAGAAGAAGATCACAAGATGGCTGTTTTAGAGATGGGAATGAACAGGCCTGGCGAGATTGCCAGGTTAACCCAGATTGCTGACCCTGATATAGGGCTGATAACCAATGTGGCAAGAGCTCATTTAGAGGGCTTAGGTGATTTAAATGGGGTAACTAAGGCAAAAGGTGAGCTCTTAAGAGAGATATCTAAGGATTCATATGTAATCTTGAATGGAGATAGTGAATTAACGGCAAGATTGGCTTCAACATTCCAGGGGCCAATAATTACCTTTGGATTAGGTAAGGTTAATCAGGTAAGGGCCGGTGACATAAAAAAGCTTGGAGATTGCACTCAGTCCTTCAATATATACATAAAGGGTGAGAGCGTAAATGTTAAAATAAATCTCCCTGGTATTCATAATGTATTCAATGCCTTGGCTGGAGCAGCTATCGCATTTTGTTTATCTATACAATTGGAATCGATTGCTCAGGGTTTAGGGAATTTCAAACCACTTAAAGGTCGCTTTCAAATTATAGATCTGAATGGTGGCATCCGGATTATTGACGATACCTACAACGCCAATCCATCATCACTAAGGGCTGCTCTTCAGACTATTAAGGAATTAAGAAACCATAGTCTGGTAGTAGGGCTTGGAGAGATGATGGAATTGGGCAAGGAGGCCTCGAAATACCATTATGATGCAGGTCAACTTGTAGCTAGTATGCGAGCAAGATATTTAGTGGCCTTAGGTGAACATGGCCGGCAGATTATCGAAGGGGCATTAAAAGGCGGTATGGATGCAAAGCAGACACACCTTTCAACTTCTCATGCTGAGATGATTGATGTACTAAAGGCGCGAGCAAGAGAGGGTGACATTATTTTCCTGAAGGGTTCAAGAAAGGTGGCCTTGGATGAGGTAGTTGAAGCTATTAAAAATGAGATAGGGGTGATTGAAAGATGAAGTTCGAATATCGAAATTCGAAACAATGACCAAATTTTCAAAATTCAAATGACCGAAACGTAACAAACACGAATTTCAGGAAAAACCGTAATGCTTTTGAATCAACGTGCGGCGTAATATTTGGGTTTGTTGTTTTGAACATTCGATATTAGAATTTCGGATTTGGTCCCGGCTTGTCCGGATTAAGGGATAAAAATGCTGTATAAATTGATTTATATGTTTCATACCGATTATTCCTTTCTGAATGTATTCAGATACATAACCTTCAGGACTATCTATGCAACCCTGACCGCACTTTTTATTTCGTTACTCGTTGGCTACTGGATTATTCCAAGGTTAAGCAGGCTCCAGATAGGTCAATATATCAGAGAGGATGGGCCTCCAAACCATAAGAATAAAGTGGGAACCCCTACCATGGGGGGATCCTTTATATTGCTTTCGATCCTTATATCCGCACTTCTTTGGATGGAGCCGAGAAATTTATATACCTGGCTGGTTTTACTTGTTGCTGTCTTCTTTGGAGCTATAGGCTTTTTGGATGATTATCTCAAGGTGATAAGAAAGAGTAGTAAGGGACTAAGGGTATGGAGCAAATTTTCTATGCAGGTCGGAGTTGCCGCCCTTGTTGGAGTAATACTGTACAATTACACTAATTTTGATTCCAGGATTAGTTTCCCATTTTTTAAGAATTTATTGCCTGATCTTGGAATGGCTTACATTATTTTGGTTATTTTAGTTATTGTAGGTGCATCCAATGCAGTTAATCTAACCGATGGATTGGATGGCTTGGCCATAGGCCCGATTATTATAGCATTCATCAGCTATCTCGTATTTTCTTATCTTGCTGGACATATAAAGATTGCTCAGTATCTGCAGATTCCATATGTAAGCGGTGCAGGAGAACTTACTGTGGTTTGCGGGGCTGTTGTAGGGGCGGGTATGGGGTTTTTATGGTTTAATACCTATCCTGCTCAGGTATTTATGGGTGATGTTGGCTCCCTTTCCCTGGGCGCCACCTTAGGGATGATAGCCATAATTAGCAAGCATGAGATAACCCTTATTATTGTTGGTGGTCTTTTTGTGGTTGAGGCCATCTCTGTTATTTTGCAGGTTGCCTACTTTAAGATAACTGGTGGTAGGCGTTTATTCAGGATGGCCCCTATACATCACCATTTTGAGCTAAAGGGATGGCCAGAGCCAAAGGTGACCGTTAGGTTCTGGCTTATTGCAATTATGCTGGCCCTGCTTTCAATGAGCACAATTAAGTTGAGGTAATTAATTGGAAATTGTCAATCGTCAATTGAAAGTTGGAAATAGGGTTCTGGTGGTAGGCCTTGGTGAGAGCGGACTGGCAGCTGCCCGCTGGCTTATCAGGCAAGGTTCTCAAGTAACTGTTAGTGAAAGACAAAAAGAGCCTGATCTGGATAAAGATGTCTTAACTGATCTTTTAGGATCTGGTGTTAAACTTGAACTTGGCGGACACAAGGTGAAGACCTTTCTAGAGGCAGATTTAATTGTTGTCAGCCCTGGTGTCTCTCTTGATATCAAACCACTTGCCGAGGCAAGGGAAAAGGGAGTTTCCATAATAGGGGAGATAGAGCTTGCTAGTAGATATCTAAAAACACCATTTATAGCTGTAACCGGAACTAATGGTAAGTCAACGGTTGTAAGTTTAATAGGGGATATACTCCTTAAGGGAGGAAGAGATGTATTTGTTGGTGGAAATATTGGCTGTCCCCTTACTGATTACGTAGGAAGAGAACAGGTGGCCGATTATGTGGTGTTAGAGGTAAGCAGCTTTCAACTTGATAGCACCCAAGCCTTTTCCCCAGATGTTTCCCTGATTCTTAATATAAGCCCTGACCATCTTGATAGGTACGCAGATTATCACTCCTATGCAAGATCAAAAGAAAAGATCTTTGAAAACCAGGGACCAGGCCAGATCCTCATTTTAAATGATGATGATCCCTGGCTAAGTAAGTTACAGCCCAAAAATGGATCTACTGTATATAGGTATGGATTGAAGTTTAAACCCGGGCGTCATGCATTTTTAGATAACGGAAAAATAGTGGCCAAACTTCAAGGGGAGCAGATGATTAAAGTATATCTGGATAGGTTTGCACTACCTGGCAACCACAATATTGCAAATTTGATGGCTGTAGTTTTAACATCTTTGGCCCTAAATATATCTCCCTATGACATACAGGATGTAATTGATCATTTTAAGGGTTTGCCCAACAGGATGGAGCTTGTAGGCAAGGTTAGAGGAGTGGCTTTTTATGACGATTCAAAGGCTACCAATATCGATGCGGCCATAAAATCTGTTACAAGTTTTGCAGAGCCAGTTGTATTGATTGCCGGAGGCAGGCATAAGGGCAGTGATTATCTTCCCCTTGTTGAGGCAGCATCTGGCAGGGTTAAGGGGGCTGTTTTTTTAGGGGAGGCAAGTTCCCTTTTAGCAGAGGCATTTGACAATAAAGTATCATGGCATAAGGCAACTGATATGATTAATGCGGTATCTCTTGCATTTGATCAGTCCCAGGAAGGAGATGTGGTTCTCCTTGCACCAGCATGCTCGAGTTTTGACATGTTTAGAGATTTTAAACACAGGGGCGAGGTCTTTAAAGAGGCGGTTAGAAGATTAAAAAATGGCGCCTGAGAAAAAAGCTTCCTATAACTATGATCCTGTTATTCTCATCGCTGTAACACTGTTGATTGGTATTGGATTGGTTGCTGTTTATAGTGCCAGTTCAGTTCTTGCTGCGGAGAGATATGGAGACCATTATTACTATCTTAGAAAGCAGATTATATTTTGTCTCTTTGGCCTGTTGCTCATGATCTTGGCAAAGAATATCAGCTACCTGTTATATAGAAGATTGGTCTACTTTTTTCTGGGATCGAGTTTGGTTTTATTGATTTTACTGCTTGTCCCAGGGCTTGGATATAAAGTGGGGGGAGCCCAGAGATGGTTCAGGTTTGGCTTTATCTCAATGCAGCCATCAGAGTTAGCCAAGTTGTCACTCGCCATTTTTATGGCTTATAGCATGAGCAAAAATGTTGAGAACATGGGGACTTTGTTTCACGGGCTTTTTCCGCATTTGATTGTGGCAGCAATCTTTATAACCCTTATTCTTCTCCAGCCAGATCTTGGAACAGCTGTAATTATAGGAATGTGGATATTGATCCTTCTTTTTATCGGTGGAGTTAATTTAGGACAGCTCCTAGTCCTTTTAGGCCTACTAACACCTGTTGTTTTTTACCTGATATCCAATACCACTTACAGGCTTAATAGATGGTGGGCATTCTTAAATCCATGGGAAGACCCCCATGGATTTGGTTTTCAGATAATCCACTCTTTTCTGGCCTTTGGTTCAGGAGGACTCTTAGGAGTGGGACTTGGTAATAGCAAACAAAAACTTTTTTATCTACCAGAACCCCATACTGATTTTATCCTATCGATAATAGCTGAAGAAATAGGATTTATAGGGGTGAGTATTTTATTAATCCTGTTTGCATTAGTTGTAATCAGGGGTATCAAGATTGCATTAAATACGCCGGACCTTTTTGGGACCTATCTTGCCCTGGGCATAAGTTGTATGCTGGCAGTACAGGTTATAGTTAATATAGGCGTAGTAATGGCCCTTTTACCCACTAAGGGTTTAACACTTCCCTTTATAAGTTATGGAGGATCTTCTCTTCTTATTAGTCTTATAAGTATGGGA
>CAYTDY010000067.1:2087-10173 GCA_964436665.1 uncultured Desulfobacteraceae bacterium | reverse complement strand
TTCAGCACCTTGTTGGAATGAATTCGGCAAAAACCATCATTGCAATCAATAAAGACCCAGATGCACCCATATTCAAGGTTGCAGACCTTGGTATCGTTGGCGATGCACTGGAGATTATACATATCCTGATCAGGAAGCTCAGAAAACAGAGAGCAAGGGAAATCCCTTTAAGAAGTCAATCCTAATTCCCACTTGTTAGTTCGAATCCTCTTAATGATATTACTTCCATAATGAGTAGGTAATTCCCCCACTCAAGATAGGGAAATAGCCACAGTCAAAGCCTCCCCTATTCAAGAATAGGTGTGCGTTTTCTATTTTTGGGTAAGCCACCTGATTGATTCTGGTTTCCTTTCAATTAATTTAAAAACTAAGACTTTTTTCTTGACATTCTGATTTGCTTAGAATATTTGAAAAATGTAAGCGCTTTCATTTTTTTGCTGCTTTGTAATAATTACTCATTCATTACAACTTGTTATCTACTAAGAGCGGTTTCATTATGTCCATTTCAATTGCAGAAATTGCCAAAATCGTCGGAGTCAGTCAGGCTACGGTCTCCCGTGTATTGAATACACCTGAGCTCGTAAAGCGCGAGACTCGTGAAAAGGTGCTTACGGCCATGGAGCAACATAATTACGTATATAACGCTCTTGCTAGAGGCTTGACCAAGGGAAAAACCAGAACACTCGGGTTGATCATACCTACTATCACCAACCCCGTATTTGCTATATTTACAAATGGAATTCAGGAGGCCACAAAAGAGCACGGGTACTCCATCCTCCTAGGCAGCACTGACTTTTCTTACGATGCAGAGCTAAAACTAGTAATTCTCTTTCACCAGAAGCGAGTGGACGGCATCATTTTCATTGGTGCCCCTGGAAATGAGAAATCCGTAGAACTGATACAGCGATTGAAGATACCTTACCTCATTACATGGGAATCAGTTGAGAATAGGAATACCAGCTTCGTTACCTTCGATAACGTTAAGAGCGGACGACAGGTTACCGACTACCTTATCTCCCTTGGTCACAAGCGCATTGGAATGGTGGCGGGACGATTCAGTGAATCGGGGCGCGCTCACAAAAGATGGTTAGGTTACAAGCAATCTTTGGATAATCACGGCATCCCTTACGATGAAAAACTGGTTATACAAAAAGAATATGCTGTTGCAGCCGGTAGGGAGGCTATGGGGCGGCTTTTACGCATATCGGATCCCCCTACTGCAGCCTTTTGCGGGAATGACATCTTGGCCTTCGGGGCCATGGCTGCGGTCAAAGATGCAGGCTATAACGTTGGCGTTGACGTGTCAATAGTTGGGTTCGATGATCTCGAGGTCTCTGAGGTGACCGATCCGCCGCTCACCACCGTACGAATCCCAGGGTATAAGATGGGCACATTGGCTGCCGAAGTGCTGATAGACTGGATCGAGGGTGAAACAAAGGAGCTCCAACAATATATCTTGGAGACCAATCTGATTATTCGAGAATCAACAGGGAATCCGTGGAGTTCTTCTCAGGCTGAATATCCCGTCCTGCAGGATAGAGTACGCCAAGAGGAGAGGAGACGGTAGGCTTTTTATGAGCACAAGGAATCTCTCCAGATTATCGATTGTTGTTATCTTAGTGGTGTGGGAGCTTTGCACATCCATCTTAAATCTGGTGCCTGCATTTTATCTTCCTAGCCCGTCCAGGATAGTATTGGATTTTTTCTATACTATGGTTACTCCATTTGCTGGAGCAACCTTTACAGAACATCTGTTGACAAGCCTGTACCTGGTGATATCGGCCTTTGTTATAGCGGTAATAACCGGGGTTACCCTAGGAGTCATCATGGGGTGGTATGAGGCAGTTGATCTAATCATATATCCCATTTTTCAGCTCATTAGGCCGATTCCACCATTGGCCTGGATACCCTTGGCCATAGTTTGGTTTGGTATTGGCGTGGCCTCAAAGATCTTTGTAATCTGGCTGAGCGCTTTCGTCCCTTCTCTTATTAATGCCTATATTGGAATCAAGATGACTGACCGGACCCTGATCGAGGCCGCACGGGTCTATGGAGCTAAGGATAAAGACTTACTGTGGCATGTAGCTATTCCATCTAGTCTTCCTCTCATTCTCACCGGAACTCGTTTATCCCTTGGAAATGCATGGATGACCATTGTAGCTGCAGAGCTCCTCGCCGCAAGTGCTGGACTGGGCTATATGATGCAGATTGCGAGGAGCACGCTGGATCCATCGATCATTGCTCTGGGCATGTTAGCTATTGGAATTCTTGGAGTTCTGATGACTAAGGGATTAATCATTTTAGAGAAAAAGGTTTGCCCATGGAGAGAGCAGCAAAGCTCTTAATGGAGAAGGCCGAATGAAGGTCAAATTCGCGTCTTTCATTTCAGTTGGTTGCTTCATATTGGTATGGTGGCTTATATCAGCTTCTGGACTCATAAGTCCACGGTTCTTACCCAACCCTGGGTCTATTGTAATTTCACTCTATGGCATGATTTGGGAACCGTTCGCGAGTGTTACTCTTCAGGGGCATATTTGGGCGAGCATCCATAGATTTCTCGTTGCCTTCTTAGTAGCCACTGGAATCGCCATCCCTCTCGGAGCATGGATGGGGTGGAACGAAAAAGTCAACGCCGTTGTTAGCCCGGTATTCGAGATGCTTCGCTTCATTCCACCTATCGCCTGGGTTCCTTTCGCTATTCTATGGTTCAAATTAGGCCTAAAATCAGAGTGTTTTATTATTTCAATAGGGATTTTTGTCCCTAGTCTAGTCAATAGTAGGGCTGGCATACGCTTTGTGGATCCAGTTCTTGTTCAAGCCGCCAAAACACTTGGGGCAAAAGGAAGGGATATCCTGTGGCATGTAAGTATTCCCTGGAGCCTTCCTATTGTCCTAGGGGGTATTCGCATAGGAATGGGATTGGGTTGGATGTGTCTGGTGGCAGCAGAAATGATATCACGGCCGACTCTGAAGGGTTCTGCCGGTTTGGGAGCTATGATTGAAGTTGCACGAGTAACGCTTGCCTCTCAGTATATCATTGGAGGTATGCTGATGATTGGTGTTTTGGGGTTCTTAATGGACATAGGCGTAAACTACTTTGAGAAAAAATTGGGCCAATGGAGAGATATTTAACTATAGAGAAAGAGGTTGTAATGTCTGAGCCGAAAATTCAATTTGAGAATGTTTCCAAGAATTATACCCGTGGTAAAATGATTGTACCTGCTGTGGCTGAATTTAACCTTCCTATCTATGAAAATGAGTTCTTGGTTTTTGTTGGGCCATCTGGCTGCGGAAAAAGCACTCTCTTGCATATGGCCGCTGGATTAATCACACCAACAAGTGGTAAAGTCCTTTTAGATGGTAAAGAGATTACCGAGCCAGGTCCAGACCGAGCAGTAGTCTTTCAGCAGTTTGCCCTCTTCCCGTGGAAAACCGTCTACGAAAATATCAAATTCGGCTTGAGATTCAAGAGCCTGGATGAGGCAGAGAAAAAAAATAGCGTGGAAAAGCATATAGCAATGATGGGCTTGAATGGATTTGAAAACTCTTACCCCAATGAACTTTCCGGGGGGATGAAACAACGAGTGGCTATTGCCCGAGCTTATGCGGTTAATCCCGCCATACTCCTTCTGGATGAACCGTTTGCAGCCCTGGATGCCCAAACAAGAACAATCATGCAAGAAGAGCTAATTGAGCTCAGAAAGCAATCAAAACATACCGTTCTTTTCATTACTCACAGTGTTGAAGAGGCAATTTTCTTGGGAGACAGAGTTGTTGTTATCACCCGTCGTCCTGCCCGGGTAAAAGAGATTATTGATCTGAAGCGTTTTATGCCAGATATGCATGAAAGATCTTTGGATAAGGTTCTCTCTTCAGAAGAATTTTCTACTCTTCGCACAAAAATTTGGGGATTAGTGCGATCAGAGATCAGTAATGAAAAAGGCAATTTGTGATAATTGCCCGACTATTCTAATCTGGAAAGGAGGTGAAATGATTATCTTGAGTCACTGCAAACCTTACTAAAAAAGGAGGAAAAGAATTATGAAAGCTAAAAAAGGATTTACGTTGGGTTTATTGGTTATTGTTTTTCTACTCTGGAGCTCAGTTGGACTAGCTGCTGGCCTCCAGAAGGTGAGGGCAAGTCATCAACCATGCATGCATGCCCTCCCAACCATTCTTGGTCAGAAATTAGGATGGTTTAAAGAACTTGGAATAGATGTGAGCTTCCACTTTTATGCCTCTGGCCCGCCACAAGTTGAGGCAGCACTTGCCGGAGAATGGGACGTTGGGGCTATGGGTACGTCTCCTGCTTTTTTTGCAGGCATGAAGCATGGTTTCCCTATGATCGCTTGCTCTAATGATGAATCTGTTGCAAATAACGTTATGGTGAGGGGGAAAGATTACAAAAGATTTACTCAGAATCCCAAAAAAGCTCTGAAAGGAACTACCTGGTTGGTCCGCACTATTTCCACTGGCCATCATGTGGTGCTGGCCTACCTGGACAGCATCGGTCTTCCAGAGAAGGATGTTAAGATTGTGCATATGGAGCAGCCAGCAATACTTTCCGCATTTATAGCGGGCCAGGGCGATGTAGCGCAAACCTGGGCTCCTTTCAATTACCTTCATGAAAGAGAGGGGGCAGTAGTCCTCTCCAACGGAAAAATGGTGGGTACAGTAGTCCCTGGAGCTGTGGTCGCAACTAAGAAGTTTGCGAACGAACATCCTGACTTAGTAGCAAAGTGGCTTCAGGGGTATATAAAAGGCGTGAGTTACATGATATCCGAGCCATTCAAATCAGCACAATATCTTAAAGAGTACTACAAGGATATCGGCATCGATTTAACTGATGAAGAGTGCCTAAAGGAATTCAAAACTCGACCCCTATTTGGACTCTACGACCAGCTCATGCTTTTCAGCCGGGAAAAGACTCCATATTCAACTTATGACAAATGGATCGATAGCCTGGCCGACTTCTACCTGAAAGTGAAGAGGATCAAGAAGAAACCAGATGTAAGAACATTCATCACTAACAAATTCTTGAAGATGGTAGAAGCGAACATGATGAAGATGAGATAGCCCCCCGGAGATAGCAATAAAAGCTAGAGAAAGGTAGCCTTTAAGAGGTTACCTTTCTCCTTATAGGTCATTTTGCCTAACCCACTGATAGAGGCATTTAGCTTCTTAATCTAAAAGATTTTTGACTTTAGCCTCTAATGGCTACATCAGTTTTCCTCAAGGAAAACTTTTTGTAAAATTCTTAGACTAGTAAAGTTTGGCCTATTAAGTTGCTCAAGCTGAATTTGAAACATAGCTCGTCTCGCAGTGAGAGAGTTAAATTCTCTCCGAATTCTCATAACCAAATAGAATTTCATTAGGAGGAAATCATAGACAAATTTCAAAAATTTTATAATCAGGTTCCTAACCTGGAAGCGGCCGCACCTTACACACGAACAGCGCGTCTATTATTCGATACCGAAGATGACACCGGACTCCTTTTTGGAGCTGGGCTCTTCTGCTTTAGACCTGGTCAGCGAGGTCCCGCACACAGTCACCAAAAAGAAGTTGAAATCTATGTGGTACTGGAAGGTCATGGTACCATCACTTTTGCCGGCAAGACTCGGGAGCTCTCAACCGAGTCATTGGTATGGGTGCCAAAAGACACAATACATGAGACTGTGTGCACTGGCCCTGGCAATTTGGTATTCTTGTCAATCTTTGTCCCGCCAATTGATTTTTCGGAGATGAAGGACAATTGGAAGCGCTTAACAGAAAATAATGACAAAAAGTAAGCTTGCACAGGCCTTCCAGTCCATAAAGAAATGAGTACACAAATGAAGACAGCATTCAGATAAGGAGATATAAGGAGGTATAAACCATGCCATATGGGTATAACGGTCGCATCCTTCACGTGGATCTCAGTGCTGGTCAATGGCAGGTGGAGGAGCCAAGCGAGGTTTGGTACCGAACCTATGTAGGAGGGTCATCTCTTGCTTCATACTATCTGTTAAAAGAACTTAAACCTGGAGTGGACCCTCTTTCGGAGGACAACATGCTTGTCTTTGCTTGCAGCGTTCTCACCGGTGCCCCCCTGTCTGGGTTCAACCGTTATACTGTAGCTGCCAAGTCACCATTAACAGGAGCATTTGGGGAATCAGAAGCCGGGGGATATTTCGGCCCCGAGCTTAAATTCGCCGGCTACGATGCCATTGTGATCCGGGGCCGTGCCCCGAAGCCCGTTTACTTGTGGGTACATGACGGTGAGGTAGAAATCCGTGATGCCGGTAACATCTGGGGTCAGGATAACTGGGTGACCCTTGAACGGATTCGTGAAGAATTGGGAGACAAGAGAATTCGAGTCGCATCAATTGGTCCGGCAGGTGAACAACTGATCCCTTTTTCTTGTGTGCAGAACGAGCTAGAGCACTTTAATGGGCGTACTGGAATGGGAGCAGTTATGGGATCGAAGAACCTCAAAGCTATTGCCGCACGCGGAAAGAAAAAAGTGAAGTTTGCAGATCCGGATAAGGTAAAGGAGATTGCCCGATGGCATAATGCCCGTATCAAAACTCATAAACCTAATGTAGCACTGACCAAATATGGGACGACTGGTTTATTAAGAGGACTTAATGACACGGGGATGCTTCCCACTCGAAACTTTCAGGAGGGTGTATTTGAAGGCTACGAAAAGCTTGCAGCTGAAGCCTATCACGAAACGATTTTCCACTCCTCGGGTACCTGCTATGCCTGTTCAGTAAAATGCAAGCGCAGGGTAGCCCTAGAAAACGACAAGTATCCATTGGATCCCAGGTTTGGCGGGCCAGAGTATGAAGCCTTGGCAGCCTTAGGATCTATGCTCGGAAATGATAACCTGCCGGCAGTAGCAAGGGGAAATCAAATCTGTAATCTCATGGGCCTGGATGTTATCTCAACCGGTGCTGTAATTGCCTTTGCCATGGAATGCTTTGAAGAAGGAATCCTTACCAAAGAAGACACAGACGGACGATCACTCCGTTTCGGTAATTCAGATGCAATGCTTTGGCTTATCGAAGAGATTGCTCACCGGAGGGGCCTAGGCAAAATATTATCAAATGGAGTCAAAAAGGCTGCAGAACTAATCGGCAAGGGATCAGAGAAATTTGCCTTTCACATCAAGGGGCAGGAGATGGCTTTTCACGATGGCAGAGGGAAAACCGGAATGGCAATGGGCTTTGCCCTTTCCCCAACTGGTGCGGATCATATTGAAACACCCCATGATACCGCTTTCGAAGCCGACATTACAAATCTCCTTCCCCTTGGTGTACTTGAGCCTATTGATCCACTTGTTACAGATGCGGCTAAGGTAAAGTATTTTTCTCTTGGCCAAAAGGCATGGGGCATCAATAATTGTTATGGCATTTGCAACTACTGTTCAGTACCCATTCATGTTATGACCTTTGCTCGTCTGGTCCAGGTAGTGCGGGCAATTACAGGATGGGATACCAGCTTGTTCGAAATTATGAAAGCCTCCGAAAGGTCAAATGTGATGGCAAGGGTTTTTAATAACAGGGAAGGATTCAGGCCAAAAGACGACCGTCTCATCCGCCGGTGGCATGAAGAAATGCCAACAGGGCCCCTGAAAGGACAACGTATTAACCCGAAAGAGTTCCAGGACGCAATTGAGCTTTATTACGAACTTTCTGACTGGGATAAAGAAGGGAGACCCACACGGGGAAAACTGGTTGACTTAGATTTGGAATGGCTCATTGAATAGGGGAGATGTGGCGGTTTCCGGTTTTATCCTTTTTAAATTCATAAACAATGATTTAGATAAGGAGGTAGAATCATGTTGTTTGGCTTTATTGGCGTAGGTCAAATGGGTGGAGGCCTTGCACGCAATCTAATACGCGCAGGTAAAGAGGTTGTTGTTTTCGATATCATCCCAGAAGCTGTTCAAAAAACCTTAGAGGCTGGAACCACTGGAAAAGCGGCAAAAGAGGTTAAAGAATTAGCAAGTGCTGATGTTGTTTTTACAAGCTTACCGCTCCCAACAGACATTGAAGGAGTTATGTTAGGCGAAGACGGACTATTGAATACGATGAAAACGGGT
>CAYTDY010000067.1:0-2077 GCA_964436665.1 uncultured Desulfobacteraceae bacterium | reverse complement strand
TACATATATCGATGTCAGCACGATCGATCCTCAAACTGCTCGCAAACTATCGGATGCCTCTGAAGCAAAAGGCATCCATTTCTTACAATGCCCATTAGGAAAAACCCCGGCACACGCAGAAAAAGCAGAAGAGCCAATTTTTGTTGGTGGGAAAAAAGAGGTTTACGAAAAGATGAAAGGTATATTAGAAATTATTGGTTCTTCTGTATTTTACATGGGTGAAGTAGAAGCTTCGTCTGCCTTTAAATTGATCAGTAACTTAATTGGAATGACTAATTTAGCCGTGTTAGCAGAAGGTATCCGGATTGGCGAAAAAGCAGGGATCGAAACAAAGACACTACTGGAATTATTAGACGATACTGGAGCAAAGAGTTTCCAGATGGACGTTCGTGGTCCATGGATTGCTAATGGCGATTTTGCAAATCGTTTTGGTCTTGACCTTGCCTTAAAAGATGTTCGTCTTGGCTGTGAAATGGCCGATGCTTGGGGGAATGATGCAAAAACCATGAAGGTTGCTCTTGATTATTTTAAAAAAGCAGGTGTAGAGGGATTGGGCAAGGAAGATTGCAATGCAATTTATAAGGTAATCAAATAGAATTGTGATCTTTTTCTCGTTAGCCCTCTGCCAAAAAAACACGCAATTATTCCATATGAAAATAGGTGGTGCTGGCATTGGGTATGACCGCCACTGTTGGTCGGCCTGGAAAGCCATCTACCCATTCTTCAACGGTCGCTTGAGGATCACATCCCTGGAGGTGGCACTTTGAAAGAATCTCCAGTTGAATATCTGATGCTATGGACACATCAAAAGCCACCAGGGTTCTGGCAAACAGAAAGGCCTTATGCGCTCCCATCTTGAACCCCATAGCTTTAAAGTCCTCAAGCACAGCTTCAGGAGTGGGAAACCGGGACACATAGTCAAAATAAGCTTCATCCCCTACCCCTTGAGGGCAGGCTGCCACCAAAAGGATCTTCCCCCCAGGCTTAGCAGCCTGTGCCGCGTGAGCCAATCCTTTTTGAGCTTGGTATAGATTAATATCCTTGGGGTACCCACCGCAGGAAGCCACAACCATGTCGAACTTTTCGTGAATGGGTACACCGTAAATGCTCGCGCATATCTTTGCACCTTCCTGATAGACCGCTACAGGTTCACCTGCCAAGAGCTTCACTACCTTGTTAGAGGCATCCAATATAACGTTGATTACCAGAGAAATACCTACCATGGCACCGGCCTCATCTATATCCGACCGTACCGGGTTACCCTCAATGCTACCAACGCGAGCCTTCTCATTAAACATGAGAGAATGGTTTGCTTCGATGGTATCTTTCGATCCGCATCCAATAACTCCTCCCTTAGCACCTCCAGTGAATCCCACAAATTGGTGGGGATCAATATTTCCAATCACTAGCTTGAGCTCCGTTTCTGCGAAATAAGTGTTGATCAAAACTGGGGTTTTCAAACTTGTCTTGCCAAAGTTGGTCATTTGGGAATGAACTGCATCATGGGAAACCACCTTGCAATCAGGTGCCACAGATTCAGGAATCACTCGGCTAATCCCTTTCTCATCTAAGGGAGGATGAAGGCCGGCAGCGATCACAATTTTAACCTGGTTCGGTGTGAGGCGAGGGAAAGTTTTATAAAGCTTTTTGAGGAGGAGAGGCAATAGAATTTTAACGGGAGTGGGCCTAGTTTCGTCAGATACCGCGATAGCCACACTTTTGGGTTCATCCATCGCCTCTAACTTGGGCGTATTCAAAGGAGAATCCATTGCCTCTTCAAATACCTTATCCAAATTCTCCACCACGGGCAAGGTTGGATTACTCAGCACAGAAACTTTACCTTTTTCTGGGATAAATAGATGCTTTTGGGTTTTTCCATATTTCAACTGTATTTTCATATTCTATTGATTTTACATTTACTTTTAATTACCTACTCTTTATTTGAAACTATTCAATCTAATATACATAAAAAACATATTAGATGTTTAGTCAAGAACCAAATGCCATCATGTCATTTAATAATTAAGGTTCTTCTCCAATTTAGTTGAAGAAAGCCTGGTAAATTTTCAGCTCAAAA
>CAYTDY010000066.1:0-10190 GCA_964436665.1 uncultured Desulfobacteraceae bacterium | reverse complement strand
GGTCTTATAAGGAGTATAGGCACTTGGTCTGAGGTATTGGCCTTAAGGAGACGTGGAGAAAAGCAGGCATCTGATCAAAGGATATTGGGAGACGGAGAGTTTGTCAAAGGTGTTTTATCAGAGATAGATGAGATTGGAAAAGACAATCTAAGGCTTTCTCCTAAACAAATAAGTTTATCTTCATTGGCTGAAAAGGTGTGCAAAGTCCACAAGATTTCCACTGGTGAACTTAGATCCGGCAGCAGAAGGCATGAAATTATGGAAGCCCGCCGGATATTATCCTTTCTTGCAGTTAAGGAGTTAGGTTATTCTGGAGCAGAAGTGGCTCGTTATCTTGGAGTAACAACTTCATGTATTACCAGAACTATATCAAAAGGAAAAGGGCCTGCAAGAATAGATTATATTTAAGATTTTAGGCAATTTCTGCACGAACGTCCCCTATACTTACGGGTCCTGACCTATCAACGGCTCCAGGCTATCTGCGCCTTGGTCCTGGCGGCAGCCTTTTTTGCGGCCGTCTCCGTGGGTACGAGGGCTACACTGGAAATCCTTGCCTTCCATGTCCTAAAAGTGGCCAAGCGTATCTTCGGAATCCCCGACTTCCGCTACTATGCCCTTGCTGATGGGATCAAAGAGGTGCTCTCGAGAGCCGGAAAAGGGATACTGGGTGACAAAACAATGCCTTCCTCACCTATTGGCCAGTTTCCATTGTTTAGGGCCTGAATTTTTGGGGAAATCCTTGAATTTACCCCGCTCGCAGAAGGCCACGGCTTTAGCCGTGGATGAATGCGTAAGGCGGACTGGAGCGAGCGGGATGTCGTACCACTAAGTCCCGCCGTTCGCGAAGCGAATCGGCGAAACAAAGTGGTGCCATGGGCTTGCCGGTGGGGCTCCACTGATTTCCGGCCAATCCGGTTAAATCGTCAACTGCAATATTTTGCTGACATCGTCTAATTTTTCCAGCTTTTTTGTCATAGAAATCAGCTCGTCTAACTTAGTAGTGGGTATCCTTTTGACAGCATGGGCAGCGCAATCGTACAGTTTTGCAGCAAAGTCCTGGTGAGTCATCGGGTTCTCCGGTGTCCCCTTGGCACGTTTCACCTCTCCATGATAGGTACTCCCGTCCTTCATTGTGATTTCGATCTCGGCGCCAGCTTCAACTCTACCCCCAGGCACTGCCTCATCCAGTTCTGCGCTTACTTTTTGAGCCAAGGCAAGAATCTCCTTTCTTTGTATCGCCTGCTCGGTAAAGGTATCGATATTAACCTTTTTGTCGATAAGAGCGGACGCGACGACATATGGTGTGCTGAACTGGGATTCAACTATATTTCGGGGATTTCGTTTTGTCTCAATAGGAGTACAGGTCAGGTTATAGTATTCGCGGACTCTCAATTTAGCCACGATTTTTTCTACCTGGTTCGGATCGATATCGTGCTTATTAGCTATTACTAGGGTAGCATCAATGGGGGCATGATTACAGGTACCGGATGGGTATGCCTTAAAATACAGATTTGCGACCTCCCATCTAGTGCCCAACCCGGATAGCAGCACCTCCCGGTCGTATTCACCTCGATGATGGACATTGAAGAATCCGTTTGGTCCTTCAAGGCTGTTTCTGGCCGCGGTTATTCCTCTCTGTGCCAGCAGTGCTGAGATAACGCCATCGTGAGCGAGCAGCCCGCGGTTGAGGCGCTTGCTTATAGCTCCTTCTCTTACACCCTGGCTCTCGCCGGTAGTTTGAGTAAAAGCGAGGCCAATAGCATAGATCATCTGGTCTTCGCTTAGACCGAGCAACTTGCCACAAGCCGCGGCAGCTCCAAAATAGCCCATAGTATTGGCTACATTAAATCCATTAGTAGTTCGAGGGGTCAACCCCATACGCATTATTATCTCGCAACCAATGGCAATGGCAGCAATGAATTCTTTACCGCTTATACCTCCTGCTCTCTCAGCTATAGCTAATGAGGCAGGGATTACAGCTATCCCGGGCTTCACCGGTCCGTCATAAGTGCTATCGTAGTCCAAAGCATGACCTTGCATTCCATTAACCAGAGCTGCCATTGGGGCCGGAACCCTGTCACCATAGGCAATGATAGTACTCTCTTCTTTCCCACCCCACTCTCTCAAGAGAGATACGACCTCATCTATTTTTTCGGTGGCACTCCCTCCGAGAGCGCAGGCTATGGTATCCAAGATGGCAACCTTTGTAGCTTCGACTACATTAGACGGCAGATCATAATAGGTAGTTTTTGCAGCTAGCCGTGCCAGCGCAATGGCAGCGTCTTCCTGCTCCTGACTGGAAATTAATGTATTAGCCATAGTTCACTCCTCCTTTTTAAACATGTGTATACCTTTTCTGAATTGGGATAACAACGCCCCACTTTCATTTGTAACCCTGTAAACCGATGCTGCTACAATTTTCTTAGACGATTTAACCCAATGAAAATGAGTTTAATAATCACAGGTAAACCTCCGACTCTGCCGGGGGGACTTCCAGAGGTTGACAGTTCCAAGAATATGAGGAAGTCTCCTCTGTGTGAACCGCTCAAAACTCACAGCAAAGGAGGCTTATAATGTATTACGCTGAAAGATTAAACCATACAACATGGGGTTGCAAGTACTATCTCATTTGGATACCCAGATACCGAAGAAAATTGTTCTACAGATCCATCCGAAACTATCTCAGAGAGGTGTTTCGAGACCGCGCACTGCAAAAGGAAAACAGGGTTCTTGAGGGCCATCGTATACTAGATCATGTGCATATGCTGCTCTCGATTCCACCGAACTATTCGGTGGCCTAGCAGCCTGTCGGACTTGCCGCCCTATTTGCCATGATGTGAGAAAAAGGGGACGTCCATAAATAAATAATTAACTTGACAATTATGGTCAAAGGTGATACATAATTATTTATGCCAAGACTTGCTCGCCTCGATGCCCCTGGTGTTTTACATCACGTTATTATCCGTGGTATTGAACGCCGGAAGATTTTTAAAGACAACAAAGACCGCGATAATCTCTTAGAGCGGCTCAGTGATCTTATTCCTGCCACAAAAACTGCCTGTTATGCATGGGCACTTTTATCCAACCACGCCCATTTCCTATTTCGGTCAGGAGATGCCGGTTTATCGACTTTGATGAGGAGATTGCTTACCGGATATGCGGTTAGTTTTAATCGCCGTCATAAGAGACACGGTCAGCTATTCCAAAACCGTTATAAATCTATAATCTGCCAGGAAGATGTTTATCTTAAGGAATTGGTCCGTTATATACATCTGAATCCCTTAAGATCAAAGATAGTTCCTGATATTATTGGCCTCAACAAATACAAATACTGCGCTCATAGTGTATTAATGGGTAAAAGAGAATGCACATGGCAGGATACAGATTATGTTCTGTCCTATTTTGGCAGCAAGATTGCTGAGGCCAGGAAAAGTTATTATTCTTATCTAAAGGCTGGGCTGAATCAAGGCAGACGCCCTGAGCTTGTTGGTGGGGGTCTTATTCGAAGCCTTGGTGGATGGGCAGAAGTTAAAAAAATGAGGTTAAAAGGCCATGACCGTCTTAAAGGAGATCAAAGGATCTTGGGGGAAAGCGATTTTGTGCTGGAGATATTGAAGGAAGCCGATGAAAGATTTGATCGATATTATGAAATGAAAGATCTGGGCTATGATCTTAAAATGATCGAGAAAAGAGTTTGTGATATCTTCGAGATAGAACCGGAGGATATATATTCAAAGAGCAGGGAAAAGGTTAGGGCAGATGCTCGGGGTTTGTATTGCTACTGGGCGGTACGGGAGTTGGGATATGGATTGACGGATTTGGCAAGAAGTCTTGGTATGACTCAGCCTGGAGTTGGATATGCGGTGAGAAGAGGGGAAAAAATATCGAAAGACAATAACATCCAGCTTAAGGGATGAGATAGTTATATATTTATGGACGTCCCCCTCAATTTCCTACAACATGATCTGTAAATTCATTTAATTATTTTAAGAAAATGAGAAACTGATTGGATATGAAATATTTTTTGTTTTACCAATCATTCTAATTAAGTTATAATTAATAAAGAAAGTTGTGAAATAATTGGCCTTTATAGGGTCACGGAGAATATAAAATAGATAGATGACATGGTAAAAGGTAGAAAAAGTGATATATATCGCAGGGAATTATCTGCCCTTCTAAAATCCAGTGCCCTTATAAATTCATCACTCCAAATCTCTGATGTACTAAATTTTGCCATGAAGGCAGCCGAGGAATTTATGGAGGCTGAGGCCAGTTCAGTCTTTGAGCTTGATACAGAAAAAAGGGAGATTTTTTTCAGGCTTGCAAGAGGGGCGAAGGGTGGATTTATTCAGACCAGGAGATTGAAACTCGGTGAAGGAATTGCCGGCCGTGTTATACAGAGCGGCAAACCAATGATTGTGGAAGATGTGCAAAAGGAAAGCAGCTTTAGCGATCGGTTTGACAAGGAAACAGGTTTTAGAACGAGGTCACTCATATGTGTTCCACTTGCTATAAGGGAAAAGACGGTAGGCGCCATTCAGGTCATCAATAAAAAGGATGGAAACACTTTTACAGAGGAGGACCTTGAACTTTTGACAGCCCTTGCCCCGCAGATTGCTGTTGCCCTTGACAATGCCAAGCTTTACCAGAGGTTAGAGGAAAACTTCAAATTAACTGCCGAGGAACTTAAAGTCACTCAACAGAAATTGATCAGATCGGAGCGCTCAGCAGCAATAGCCAATCTTGTACAGGGTGTGGCCCATGAGGTGAGAAATCCTATTATGTCAATTGGTGGCTTTGCCGTAAGGATGAAAGCTGGCTTAGAGGAGAAGCATAAATATCACAAATATCTTGATATTATCCTTAAACAGACTTCAAGGCTTGAAAAATTAGTTCAAGATGTAAAAGAGATTTCAGAAATGGACACTACTTATCTACAGCCAACCAACATGAACAATCTCTTGTCCAAAGTTATAGAGGATTTTTCTCCAATTATATCCCAGCAATCCATTTATCTGGAAGAAGACATTGAAGAGAGTTTGCCTAAAATTACCCTGGACACGGCACAGATATCGAGGGCATTGAAGAATATTATCCAAAATAGTATAGAAGCTATGCCCATGGGAGGCACTATTAAGTTTAAGGCACAAGCGGTAGATTCTCATATCCAGATCATGGTGGAGGATTCCGGTATAGGCATAGATGAGGATGAGCTTGGGTCTGTCCTTGACCCCTTTGTCACTTCCAAGACAACGGGGGCGGGTCTGGGATTGACTATGGTTTATCAAATTATAATGAATCACCAAGGCGAGATGGACATTAAAAGCAAGGGTGGCAAAGGAACTATAGTAACCCTTGAATTACCTAGAAATCTTCAATCTGAGATGGAGGGATAAGAAATGAAAGGGAATAGGGCCCTATTGCTCCTGATTATTGCCCTTATAGCAGGTGGCTTGATGGCCTTCTACTTCAGCTATTATGGCAAGGAAAGGGAGAAACCGCCAGCCATTCAGGAGGTGGAAAAAGGGGAGGAAGAACCTCCCACAGAGGCAAAAGGTAAAATTGCTGAGTCTCCAACCATACAGGCACCCCAGGAAAAGCTTGAAGAGATTTTAGGAGAAAAGGCGGTTGAGAGCCAGACAATGAGGGTTGAAGATGAATGCCAAAAGATGGAACAGGACCTTGTAGATTTTTTCACATATCTTAATAAAAGGGAATATGTCAGGGAGTTGGAGATAGGGGAAGACACATTCACCCGTTTTAAAAAAATTGTCCATGTTTTATCCTTACACCCTCCTGTTCCTGCAGGAGAGGGCTTTAATTATGATACGATTATTAAAAATATCTACCATTTTTATAGGGTCTTAGATTTGAAAGATCTAAACCTTATAAAAGTAATCTTAAAGAATGAAGCGGACACCATGGAGATCAACCTTGCATTATTTTACAGATGGCTTATGTCAGGTGATAAATGCAGTCAAAAGGAAGGACTGCCACCTTCTCTGGTTACCCAATACAGATATGCAGGCTTTTTGGTAAACTCCATTGGGGGAAGAGCCTATCTATTCCGGAGAAAAACAAGATTGCGAATGCTTATAAATTATTACTGTCTTTTGATTATCCATGAGGCTGACAAAAGAAGGATGAATAGTTTCGGGATCGATATTATTTCCTATTTAGAGCCTTTAGCTGAAGAGATTGAGGATTATCAATCTCTCTATTTCCGAAAGGAATATGCAGGGAAATTAATTGATATTAAGAACTATTATCTTAAAAAAAGGAAGATTTCTTGAAGTTTTCCTAACCCTTATCAAGATATGAAAGGGTTGATTCCCAGAATTTTATATCATTCTTAAGCCTCTGGTAAAATTTGGTATTTGTAATGGCAATGCCGCCAATTTCTGCTAAGGCCAGAATAAACTCTATCTCTTCATTATCATATTTCCTTTCCTCTGTTGAATAGAGCCTTATCTCTCCAATGACATATTCCTTAACAAAGATGGGGACGGACAATATAGATACGATACCCTCTTTTATCGCCTCATCTCGATACTGAATATTTTCATTTTCAGCAACATCCATTATAAAAACTGTCTTTCCTTTTAATACATCCGGCATGCTTTTGTCCGCGTCAAGAGGCCCTTTTTGAAGATATTCATTGCTCAATCCTTTTGATGCAACCATATCCAGCGTTCCGGTCGTTTCATTAAAAAGAAAGATGGAACACCCCTTTATATGTATAACTTGGATAGCTTTCTCTACCATAGAACCTAAGACTTCCTGTGGGTTCAGATCATAGAGTAGATCTCGAGAGACCTCATGTAATATCTTGAAGAATTCGGTGGATCTTTTGGTGTCAAATGTGCCCCTGGATACAAAGCTGATCCCATATTTTTTAATTTTTTCCCGATGGACAGGCGCTATACCTCCTTTTTTAAAAAGTCTGGTCAGCTTTTCCTTCTCTTTCTCATACATCCTGGCATTTATTATAGCCAGTCCAGCCATTTCACCCAGGGCGGATGCAAATTCGATCTCTCCCTCAGTAAATGATCTGGGAGAGGAGGTGTAAAGTCTAAGCATTCCGATTACTTTATTGTGAATCTGAACAGGTATGCTTAAAATGGAGGCAATCCCTTCTTCGGCCTTTTCTTTCGGGTACTGAATCCTTGGATCGTTTTGAGCATCAATAATCAAGACCGGTTTGCCTTTCAATACCTCCGGCACACTCTTATCCGCATTAAGTGGTCCTTTTCTCAGATATTTTTTACTCAATAAACGGGATGCAGCTAATTCTAAGTCATTAGTTTTTTCATTCAAGAGTCTAAGGCTGGCGGCCTTTAATTTCATCGCAGGAACGATCATTTTCACAATAAGGCGTAGCACTTCTTTTGAATCAAGCACAGAAAGAATAGCCCTGGATACCTCGTGGAAGATCCTAAAATATGCAATTTCTTTTCTTTCCATTTTCCTCAAGATAGAATTGTAAACATTAAAAATATATAGTAATTACTGTAACCGTTCACAGGTTCACCGTTCACCGTTCAGGGTTGATGGCCTTACAATTTTCTTCATTTCTTGATTTTTAATTTCAGTGCAAGCTTACATGACATATCCAAAAAATCTAATTAATTATTGGACACAGAATCGAAACCTTCCTTCATCTGTCTAACTTTGAACCGTGAACCTCGGAACGTTAAACCTGAACATTTACAATATATTAAATATATAGTAATAGCTCTCAAGGGTCAAGGAAACTTATAATTTTTGGCAATCATGATCAAGACGAGTTGCTTTAAAAAGGCGAAGGATCTACCATATGTAGTAAGCATTGCGAGGAGAGATTTTCCCTGGCCTATGAAAGGATACAGATTTGAAAAATATCCTGCTCTGATGCCATCTTTAGGCCTTCTTAGAGATTGGAAGGAGGGGAAGGTGACAGAAGAAAAGGACTACACCCAAAGATACTATAAGGAAGTATTGAGTAAGTTGGATCCAAGAAAGGTCTATAATGATCTGGATGGCAAGATATTGCTTTGCCATGAGCCACCCGGAGCGTTTTGTCATAGAAGGCTGGTTGCCAGATGGCTTGAACACTCACTGGGCGTTAAAGTGCCTGAATTATGATCCTTTCAGTTCACCTGGTTTGTGTAGAGCTAATTTCTGAAAAATTTTATCAAGAATTATTTGCCTTTTATCTGTATTGGATGTATCTTTTTTTGTAACATTTTAGCCCTTTGAAATTAACTGATGGATGAGCATGGGGATGTCTTTTTTTACCATGCCCTCAAGGTTATGGATTTCATAGGGAGCACGTGTATGTCTTTTTTTATCTATGCCTTTAAACACGGGCCCTCACAGGATCCCGATAATCGGGATGTAGAGCAACTCGGCCTTATCCGCTTATGCGGACAGTGCTCAGCCTGGCACATCCCGATTATCGGGATCACGCCGATGCATTTATTATAGGGCATGAGTAAAAAAAGACATACACGTGCTCCTTGACTGGCAGGAGTAAAAAAAAGACATCCCCATGCTCATGCGGCTCACCAAGGGTAACTATGGGGCTTTGAGTAAAGGCCAGGAGTAGTTTTAAAGAGCTAAAATGTTACCTTTTTTTAAAATTTGTATAATTGTTCACCAATGATTTTCTAACGAGGCTGGATCAATCCGACTCAGGCGGACAGCACAGGCCCATATATGGGGTGATAGTTTTCAAGATTGTCATAATTTCAGTTTTATCAGGAGGAAATTGAGTGATCTCACCTATCAAAATGATAGTAGTGATCGGTGCTGGAGCCATGGGCTCCTATTATGCTAGCAAATTTTATGAAATGGACAAAAATTGCATATCCCTTGTGGCCACAGGTGATCGCTATGACAGGCTCAGAGAAAAAGGATTGATCGTTAATGAAAAGCACTATTTTTTCAATGTTATCAGGCCGGAAGAAAAGGCGACACCATCTGATTTTATCATAGTAGCTGTCAAACATCACCATCTCGAAGAAGCAATCAGGGATATATCTAACAGGGTGGGTGAAAACACCTTAATCTTATCCATTATGAATGGCATTGAAAGTGAAGAACAGATTGGTGCTGTCTATGGGACAGACAAAGTGCTGTATGCTGTTGCAGTCGGTATTGATGCAGTAAGACAAGAGAATCGCATCACATTTTCTCAACAGGGAAAGTTGTTTTTCGGGGAGGCGAAAAATCACCATATTACTGAGCATGTCAAGAGGGTTCAATCTCTTTTCGATCGAGCTGGGATTAACTACGAAACACCTGAAGACATGATTCGAATCCTTTGGTGGAAATTCATGATTAATGTGGGAATCAATCAGGCCTCGGCCGCATTAGGTGCACCCTATTCGGTTTTTCATAATTCTCAAGAGGCCAGGGAGCTCATGGAATCGGCAATGAGGGAAGTCATAACCATTGCTAAAGCAGAGGGAATCCATTTATTTGAAGAAGACATAGAAAATTGGAATTCATTTCTCTCTACCCTATCACCACAGGGTAAAACCTCCATGCTTCAAGATGTCGAGGCTAAAAGGAAAACGGAGGTTGAAATGTTTGCAGGAAAGGTGATTGAGCTCGGGAAAAAGCACGGGATCCCAACGCCGATAAATCAGACACTTTATAGATTAATAAAGGTCATAGAGGGAATTTACACACAAAGAGACATTATTGGCCACAATCAAAGGTAAAGATCCTGGTGATCTATCCGATGCTCAGGTGAACGCTTTGAGGGAGACTCACATTAGACGAGAAAAATAAATGAAAAAAGAAAATTATAGAAACAGGGTAACGCAAATAATCGAGATTCTCGAAAAGGAATATCCTGATGCCAAAACTGCCCTTACCTTTAAAAACCCGTTAGAGCTTTTGGTATCGACAGTCCTTTCGGCCCAGTGCACAGATGTAAGAGTAAATAAGGTAACCAAGGTGCTATTTAATAAATACAGGTCTGCAAAAGATTATGCTCGGGCAGATCTTACTGAACTGGAAAATGATATTAGATCTACTGGATTTTTTCGAAATAAGGCCAAATCCATCAAGGCCTTCTGCACCACTCTATTAGAGCAATTCAACGGGGAAGTGCCAGACAACCTTACGGATTTGGTATCTCTCCCTGGAATTGGGAGAAAGACCGCAAATGTTGTCCTTACTGAGGTATATGGAATCCCAGG
>CAYTDY010000065.1:0-10285 GCA_964436665.1 uncultured Desulfobacteraceae bacterium | reverse complement strand
TCTCTTTCAAGATAGGTCTGGATAAAGCCTGCACACCAAAGTTGCCTGTCAACATTCCTGTTTGCCCTGATTTCTGGGTATGCCCCTCGAAGCAGCCAATCATCCATCGCAAGCGATGGGGTCTTAGGCCTCATTTTTCTCGTTTTCTTAGTGTGGAGAAAGATATTTTCAAGGATGACATCAATACTCAACTGTCTGTTTCCAAAGCCATGGCTTTCTCCAAGAGAAAAAGGCAAAAGGGATAGTACTGCAACTCTACCAGATAATGATTGACTGACACCCTGCATAAGAGCGAAGTTTTGTGAGCCTGACAGTAGCCACTGACCAGGTGTACGGTCCTCATCGATGGATGATTTGATATAGTGAAGGAATTCAGGGGTATACTGTATTTCATCTAGGATTATGGGCGGTGGATTTGCTTTCAGGAAACCAATAGGGTCTTCCTGCACCCTTAAACGAATATCAGGATTTTCAAGTGAAACAAAATGATGGGTCCTGGCAAATCTTTCGGTCAAAAGGGTGGTCTTCCCCGACTGTCTGGGCCCGGTTATAAGCACAGCCGGAAAGGTTTTCATGGCCTTTTTGACTGTGGTTTCTAAAGTTCTTGGAAGCATGGCAATATTTTATATCATAGACAAATTTAAATTTCAAGTTTAAATTTGGCCATCAGCAATGAACCATGTGATTCGCAGAATAATTCGGAAATTAATATAAAATTAATGCCTTCAATCCGTTAACCTTTACCCCATTAAATGTCTTTTATATTTAATGGGGGTCTTAATTTCAAATCTTTAAATTCCGGTTTATCCGGCGTTTTGAGGAGACCCTTTTTATCCACCTTTGTAGGCAAATTCCATATCCTTTAAATATGAATCAATACTCTTCACTATTCCGCAAGCGATCGTCTTAAGGTAATCGTCATTTTTTAGGCGTCTATTTTCCACCGAATTGATAATATTAATAGTGTATACACCTACCCTCTAATGATGGGTATATAGCCTCACTATAAGTTACTTGGCGTTTAGATTTTCTCTGACATCCATTTCATCACAACTTGGATAATGGTAATTACTGACACGCTTTTCGTAATGAAGTACAACCTTTTGCCATACTAAGCCTTGGACACTTTATGGGCTTCAAGGTCAAGTAGGGCTTTCTTTCTATGCAGTCCGCCCGCATATCCTCTCAGCTCACCTTTTGACCCTATAACCCGATGGCAAGGCACTACAATGGAAATAGGATTACTTCCAATGGCACGACCCACTGCCCTGGTGGCATTCGGACGCCCCAAGGCCTCTGCTATCTGACGGTAGGAGCGGATCTCTCCGTATGGGATGCCACATAAAAGTTTCCACACCTGGCGTTGAAACGGAGTGCCGCGCAAGTCTAAGGATATGTTAAATTGACAGAGACTCCCTGCGAAATATGCGTTTAGCTGGCTTGCCAGTTTATGATTTTGCCCGCCATTTTCTCGTAACTCGATATCCTCACAGTCCCACCGTGTGAGGCAGCCAGGTGCCTGATCCTCAGGCTTCAGGCAGACTAAACCACCTTGAGAGCTGACAAGGTTATATGTACCCAGCGGACTAGGATAGCGTGTCAAAAAGAAGGTCTCCGGGACAATATTTGGACCATCGGGTTTGCAGACCTTGCATGCCCTGTAGCCGTTAGTTCTGGCCTCATCCCTTGACCGGAAATATACGCGGTTCTCCGGCTTCGTCCGCCTTCCTGCAGGACAATCAGGCCGGCAGTAGATCTTCGTAGTACGGCAACCATGGAGAAGGATAGTATCCTTTATCTTGATCATTATACAGTTCTGTAGATCAAAAGCTTTTAATCTATTGTTTTTTCATCCTTTTTTCTGTGAGCCCCTTGGGAGATAAAAATACTAAGTTCATAAAGAATAATTATGGGCAGTGCCATCATTATCTGTGTTGCAACATCCGGAGGAGTTAATATTGCTGATAAGATAAATGAGCTTAGTATGGCAAACTTGCGGTATTTTTTCATTGAATCTGGAGTAATCAGGCCTATCTTGGTCATAAAGAAAACCACTACCGGCAACTCAAAAACCAGACCAAATGCTAAAAGTAATCTGATTGTAAAGGAGAAGTACTGCTTCACAGAAGGAAGTGCCTGGATGTCCTCAGTTGCAAAACTCATAAAAAATTTGAAACCATAAGGAAAAACAATAAAGTATCCAAACAGAGAGCCAACAACAAAGAGGATACTGGAAAACAGAACAAAGGGGATAAAATATCTTTTTTCCTTCTGGTAAAGGGCAGGGGCTAAAAACATCCATAATTGATAAAAGATAATGGGTATAGCTAAAATAATGCCGGCAATAAGGGCTACCTTAATATAGGCGATAAACATCTCAGGGAGATTTGTAAAAATAAGCCGGCTTTCAGAAGGAAGGACCTTAGTCAGGGGCAGAATGAGAAAAGAGAAAAGTTGTTTAGAAAAAATATAACAGATAATAAACCCTATTCCTATAGCTATTGCGCAGATGACCAATCTTCTCCTGAGCTCTTCTAAGTGGCCTAAGAATGGCTGTTTTTCATCTGTCGTCATCTTTTTTCTCTGTGATGCCCGTTTCGTCTTCCCCTTTTTTAGCCTCTACTCTTTTATCATCTTTTTCTTTTGCTGCCTCCACTGTCTCTGTTTCCTCTATAATGCCGCTTACAGAGTCGGCCAGCTCTTCTTCCATCCCTTTGATTTCGTCACTTATATCAATATTTGCCTTTATCTCGTTGGTCGCTTTTCTAAACTCAGCCATTCCCTTGCCAAGAGCCCTGGCTAAATCAGGCAACTTCTTTGGACCGATAATAATCAAGGCAATCACAAAGATAATAATCAATTCAGGCATACCTATGCCGAACATAATAGGTCTCCTTTTTTATAGCCCGCTTATAATTATATCCTTAACAAAAAGCGATGGGGCCCCTACCCTACCAAAAAATCGCAAATCGTTTCCCAATTCTTCAACAGCGGAAAATAGATCATGGATCGAGCCAGAGATAGTTACCCCCTTTACCGGATAGACACCTTTTCCATTTTCTATCCAGATGCCAGAGGCCCCTAAAGAGAATTCTCCAGAGACAGGATCAACCATATGAACACCCATTAATTCATTTATTAAAAAACCTTTATACATATTGATTATGAGTTGATCAAACGGCAAAGATCCAGGACTTATGAAAAAGTTAGATATTGATGTGGAAGGTGGGGAAGAAATTTGCCTCCTGACAGAATTACCTGTCAATTGAGATCCTGTCTTTTTTGACCAGTAATTATCAAAAAGATAAGACAACAACCTGCCGTCTTTTATTAATATAGTCTTTTTCTGGGGTGTTCCTTCGTCGTCAAAAGGAGCACTACCCATACCCCTGGGATATTGTCCATCGTCTATCAGTTGAATCTTTGAAGAGGCAATTATCTGGTTGGTTTTATCTTTGAGATAAGACTTTCCCTTATAAACATTCTCCCCAAGAAAGGAATCTGACCAGACACCAAGCAAATCACCAACAACCCTGTTTTCCAAAACAGCCGGACATGTACGTGTAGAGATCTGGCGGCCTCCTAACATGCCAATTCCTCTTTTGGCTGCACTATGCCCAACCTTGATCGGATCAATGTCAGTATAAATCCTGGCCCAATCGAACTCCCAGCCCATTTCAGAGTGGCTATTATCCTCTGCAAGGACCATCAGGGCCATTGTAATGAGGGTTGCGTCCCTTTCCAGGTCAAGGCCTTTGGAGTTGATTAAAGAGACATAATTTGTTACCTCTTTATATTCAGCCTTCCTTACCTTTTTTATACGAGGATCGGTGCTAAGGGCACTATTTTCCATTTCTTTAACAAGCTCTATCTTCTTTTTTTCACTTATTTTAGATAGGTCCCTGTCAAAAAGACCTAAATCAGGGGTATCCAATCTTTCAACTGGCGAAAAAGTATAGATAGGATCAAAATCAGCCTGGCTTGCCAATTCAACTGCCCGCTCTGTTATCAGGGCCAAACTATCAGGGGTTGGTCCAAAGAGATAGGAAAATCCAAATTTTCCTTTAACTAAGACCCTGAGTGCAAGACCTAATTCCCTGGATGATCGGAAATAATCCACCTGGCCGTCTTTTATCTCAAAAGATAAAATCTTTTTTTTAGAGAAAAATATTTCAAATTCTACGTTTCGAGACCTTCCCAGCCGATTAGATATGATTTTTACTATATCCTTCTTTTTCATAATCATCTAACTGCTTTAAAACTTTAGGCACTTTCTATGATCAGTTATAATGGAAGTATCATTGCAATCTCATCACAATCAGGAAATTTTGGGCATTTGACACAATCAGCCCATATCTTATGAGGCAGTAATGATTTTTCTATCTCTTTAAAACCAAAGCGGGCAAAAAAGGCCACTTCTAAAGTTAAAACAAATACCTTTTTCAGACCAAGTTCAACCGCCTCTGAAAGGCATCTCTCAACAAGTTTAGAGCCAAGGCCTCTTTTTTGGTTCTCTTCAACAACAGCTAACGATCTTATCTCTCCTAAATCTTCCCAGGAAATACTAAGGCTACACACCCCTAACAGATCCCCCTTTGCATCGCTGTTCTCTATAACATAGAAATCCCTGAGGTGGTCATAGAGCTCGCTTAATGAACGAGGTAGCAAGAGGGCCTTGTTTCCATAATAGGCCAATATTTCATGAATAGATTTTATGTCCTGAATTTGTGCCTTCCTGATCATGGGCATTACTTGTTACTCATTTCAACAGATACGTAAAAAGAAACAGTACATTGTTTCATTAAAACACATTCATATCTAATTAGTAAAAATGACAAATGTCAAAATCCAAAGTTCAAATCAAACCCAAATTACCAAATGTCAAAAATACCGATCGATGTAAAATATTTTGAACTTGAAGCTTTGACATTCGTTTGACATTTGAGCTTTGACATTTGAATTTTAATATATAAATATTTTAGTGGGTGTATTAGTCAATCTTTGTGGGATATATTATAAAGGGTTTAAAACCCTCTTTATCAGCCAAACGTTTTGCACGCTTTCTTGTCTCTTCTATGTTAGAGAATGGCCCACAGCGAATCCTAAAATACATCTCACCATTGATAAGGCTTTGGAAATAGTAGGCCGGATAGCCCAATCTGGTTAATCTCTCCACCATTTTTTCAGCCTTTCCCTTATCTTTGAGTGCCGCTACCTGAACGCTATAATTACGCATATTCTCTTTTAACTGCTCTACCTTTTTTGTCTTCTTTGTTGTTGTTTTTTCTTTATGTTTCAAAGAATTCTCAGATAGTATCCTTTTTTTAGCCCTACCTTTTTTGTCAATAAGTTGATTATAAAAAGTAAGTTCCTCCTCTTTTATGGGCTTTAAAAAATCATCTTTTTTCTTTTCATCTTCTTGAACAGTCTTTTTCTTAACAACAGAAAAGGTATCAATGACACTTGGCAAGAAACCCTTGCCAACCATTATTCCCAAGGAAAAAATCCACCCCAGGATAAACAGAAAGGTGATACATAGTAAAAGGAGAGAGCTGAGACTAAATTGAAAGTTGTATCTCTTTCTTTCCTTCTTTGAAGACGACTTTCTGTTAGCCATTATTCTCCCGCCTACATTGCTTCAGGTGCAGTGACCCCTAAGAGGCTTAGACCATTCTTGATTAAAATCTTTACACCTAAGGATAAAAAAAGCCTTGCCTGACTTAAAATTTTATCATCACTGATGACCCTATGTCTATTGTAGTATCTGTGAAAGCTCCCGGCCAGTTCTGTTAGGTAATAGGTCAGCCTGTGAGGACCTAAGTCCCTGGCAATTTCTTCGATAAGGGAAGGAAATTCAGCCATTTTCCTTACCAGGGCAATTTCTTCATCTAAGACCAATCTTTGAAGGATTGGGCCAGGATGTTCAGGAAGGTGAATATTTTCCTTGTCTGCCTTTCTAAAAATACTACAGATCCTGGCATGGGCATATTGGACATAGTAAACTGGATTTTCACTATCCTTCCTTTTAACCAGGTCTATATCAAAATCAAGGGGAGAGGTATGGTCCTTACTCAGAAAGACGAACCTTGCTGCATCCACTCCAACATCATCTACAAGCTCTTTTAAGGTGACATATCTGCCTGATCTCTTGGACATCTTTACTTCAGCTCCCCCTTGCCAAAGCTTAACCAGTTGGAGCAAAAGAACATCCAGCCAGTCATCTGGAATTCCTTCTGCCTTAAGGGCAGCCTTGACTCTGTTTATATAACCATGGTGATCTGCTCCCCAGATATTTATTACCCTCTTAAACCCCCTTTTCCATTTATCAAGGTGGTATGATATATCTGTAACAAAATAGGTAAATTCCCCATCTTTCTTTCTGATAACCCTGTCTTTATCATCACCAAATAAGGAGGTTCTGATCCAAAGTGCACCATCCTTTTCAAAAAGCAGGCCCCTTTTTTCAATCAATTTGATTGTATGATCGATTTTACCTGTTGAGTATATATCACTTTCCTTATACCAGAAATCAAAATTTACCCTGAAATTTGCCAGGTCTTCCTTTATCTCTTTGAGCATCTTATCTTTACCCAGCTCGGACGATAAATCCATGGCCTCGTGAATATCAAGTTTCTCTAATTTTACTTCTTTCGCAATATCAAGAGCCAACTCCTGGATGTAATCTCCTTGATAACCATTTACAGGAAATGGGTATGATGGATCAGAGAGTTGCCTCCATCTGCTATAAATGGACTCCCCTAAGATCTTAACCTGCTGACCTCCATCATTTATATAAAATTCCCTCTTCACATCATAACCGCTATAGTCTAAAATCCGGCAGAGGGAATCTCCTAAGGCTGCACCACGACCATGGCCAAGATGGAGAGGACCGGTAGGGTTGGCGCTAACAAACTCTACCATTATCTTTTCTCCTTTTCCAAGGGAGTTGCGGCCATAATCATCCCTTAGGGTAATTATCTGGGCAAGGAGATCATACCATTTCTCTGTTGTGATAAAAAAATTTATAAAACCAGCACCACCTATCTCAGCTTTCAAGATGAAATGATCATTATCTACTAAATGCCGGATAACGATCTCTGCTATATTCCGAGGAGAACTCTTCTGCTCTTTGGCAAGTGTCATTGCCAGGTTAGTAGCAAAATGCCCATGATCCGGGTTGTTAGGTACCTCGATAACAAATTCCGGCAAGGACATTTCTCTTAGATAACCCTCCCTGAAACAGAGATCTAAGGTATCTTGAAGAATCTTGGCTAACTTCTTTTTCATAAATATAGCATTCCATTGTTTGAAACTTGAAACTGGTAACTTGAAACTAGAGGAACCAAAAATAACCAATATTGTAAATACTCAGGTTGTTAGGTTCACGCCTGAACTTTGAACCTGAGCAGTAACCCAATAGGTAATAATGAATACCGAGTTTCCAGTTTCAAATTTCAAGTTTCAATTCACATATTCCCGTTTGTTTCTGCTTCCTATGGAGCAAAGGATCTCGTATGAGATTGTATCAGCCCATCGGGCCATATCGTCAGCCGTGATCGTATTTCCATTCTCCTTTCCCAAAAAACATGCCCTATCCCCCTTTTTTACGCCCTTTATTGAAGTTACATCAGCAATTGTAAGGTTCATACATATACGGCCGATAATTCTTGCCTTTTGACCATTGATCAATACCTGACCCCTGTTGCTCATAGACCTGCTTAGGCCATCAGCGTAACCTGCTGATAATATAGCTATCTTTCGTGAACCATCTGTATAAAAGGTTCGACCATAGCTAATTGAAGTCCCGTGCTCAACCTTCCTAATCTGCAAAACAGAGGAGCAAAAAGTCATTAGATTTTTTAAGGGCGGAGGGTTTGCAAAATCTGGACAGGAAAGTCCACCATAAAGCATGATGCCTGGCCTTACCAGATCAAAGTGGGCCTCCTTATATCTTATAATCCCAGCACTGTTTGCCAGATTATTCATGGTAAGCTCAAGCCCAAGTTTGCGACTGGCAGAAATGGCTTCTCTGAAGTTTTTTATCTGTGTATTCGTAAATACAGTATCTTCTTGATCGGCTGAAGAAAGGTGGGAGGTGAGGCCTTCGATCTTTATACCCTTCATGCTTATAAACTTTTTTAAGAAAAGATCAGTCTCTCTAAAGTCAATGCCAAGCCTGCCCATACCAGTATCAATCTTTATATACACATTGATGGATCTCCCATTTTTTTTCCCCTCCTCTGAGAGCATCCGGGCAGAATCTAAATCAAAGATGACAGGGGTCAGGTTGTACTCAGCCACCTTCTGGGCCTCTTGAGGTTTGCTTATTCCAAGTAAAATTACAACTGGCGTTTTTACACCCTCAGTTCTAAGTCTTATAGCCTCAGAAAGATAATCTATACCAAGGGAGTCTATATGAAGTTTCTCCAATTCCCTGGCTACCGGGATCAGGCCATGGCCATAGGCATCGGATTTGACGATCCCCATGATTCTGGTTTCTTTTCCTACTAACTCCCTTACTCTCGAAAGATTATCCTTTAAGGCCGAGAGATCGACGGTTACTGTGTTAGGTAATGTAGTCATAATAAGATATGAAAATAGACGATAACAAATTTAATATCAAGAACTTAGTATCCCGGATTACGAATTTATGTTGCATATCATTTAGCTGTAAATTAAGGTAATTGCAAGGCCTGGTCATCCGGCTGAAACTTGAAACTGCCTGCCCGTCCCGCTCTGCGGGTCGAGGCGGGTGGGGAAACTTGAAACGAATAAGCAATGCCAACCACATTCCTCCTTGTCAACTTTTTGACTTTTTGAAAATAAATGATTACAGGCTTGTAACATCGAGTATTTCAATAATGGTAATAATGCTTTTTCTGAATAACCCCATGATCAATTACTCTTGACATAACCAGTATCAAGTTTCAAATTTCAAATTATAGAGGTATAGGCATGCCTGTCTTTCTCCAGGGCCAGATTGAAAGAATAACATACACCAACGATGAAAACGGCTACACCATTGCTAAGGTAAAAGTAAATGGGCAGCGGGATCTCGTGACCGTGGTTGGAAACCTGATGGCACCAACCCCAGGGGAGATCCTTAAAATGAATGGCGAATGGATAAATCATCCCAGATATGGGGAGCAGTTCAGGGTAGATCACTACAAATCCCTGGTTCCTGCATCTGTTTACGGCATCGAAAAATACCTTGGCTCTGGTCTAATCAAAGGCATTGGTCCTGTCATGGCCAGTCGCATTGTGGAAAAATTCGGCAAAAACACCCTGGATGTCATTGAAAACGAGATTGAGAAACTATCTGAAGTAGATGGTATTGGGCATAAGCGTATAGGGATGATAAAAAAGGCATGGGAGGATCAGAAAGAGATCCGAGAGGTGATGATCTTCCTCCAGACATATGGTGTCGGTTCAGGATATGCCACAAAGATATTCAAACAATACGGAAACCGATCAATAATGATGGTAAAGGAAAACCCATACCGCTTAGCAACAGACATTTTCGGCATTGGTTTTTTGACTGCCGACCGTATTGCTGAAAAACTGGGATTTGCCAGAGATTCTGAATTAAGGGCAGAAGCAGGTATACTCTATGTCCTCCATCAACTTGCTGATGAAGGCCATGTCTATTACCCTTATGAACCCCTTGTTAAGAAATGCCAGGAGATCCTTGGGGTGGATCGGGAGGTCATTATCAGGGCACTTGGTGTTATCTCAGATGGCAAGATGATCGTTATCGAGTACCTGAGCGAGGAGGATGAGGATTTCAGGGAAAGCAATAAGGCTGTTTATCTTGCCAAGTTTCACCTATCTGAAACCAGTATTGTCACCCGGATAAAAACCCTGATAAACACTCCCAAATCTATACGGACAATCGATACAGACAAGGCCATAGAATGGGTGCAAGGGCAACTCGCTATCACCCTGGCAAAAAAACAGGTTGAGGCTATAAAATGCGCTGTTGAAAATAAGGTAATGATCATCACTGGCGGCCCTGGTACAGGTAAAACCACAATCATCAATGCTATCCTTAAGATCTTTGCAAGGCTCGGGGTAAAAATCATGCTGGCTGCCCCCACAGGCAGGGCTGCAAAGCGGATGAGCGAGGCTACCGGTCATAAAGCCAAGACTATTCATCGAATGCTTGAGTACAGCATCCAGAAAGGCGGATTCCAGAAAAATGAGCTAAACCCCCTGAACTATGATCTCATAATTATAGATGAGGCCTCGATGATTGATACAATCCTGATGCATCACCTCCTGAAGG